>JAJEAV010000059.1 GCA_022822625.1 Gammaproteobacteria bacterium
CGCCTTCGCCTGGGTACCACCATACCTCTCCGACAAGACCCGCGTCATCGCCGCCGTCAAGGTCGTCTTGCCATGATCCACGTGACCTATCGTGCCAACATTCACATGCGGCTTGGTTCGCTCAAATTTCTCTTTCGCCATGTTATGGATTTCCCCTTAAACTCTTAATATTGTGAAACGGTTGGCCGATTACACTATCAATCGGCAAGAATCTATTACCTGTATTTCGCCAAGCGTGGTATCTGAATCGAACTGGAGCCCACAACCGGACTTGAACCGGTGACCTCTTCCTTACCAAGGAAGTGCTCTACCGACTGAGCTATGTGGGCATCTCTCATTTTGCTACAAGTCCGGTACATGGAGCGGATGGTGGGAATCGAACCCACATCATCAGCTTGGAAGGCTGAGGTTCTGCCTTTGAACTACACCCGCTATAATGCCTACATTCATCTCCCGTTCCCAGACATGAACGATCAAACATCATCCCGATTCAAGTCTAGCCCAGCGAACCCCATTCCATGCGTGGTGGAGGGAGGAGGATTCGAACCTCCGAAGGCTGAGCCAACAGATTTACAGTCTGCCCCCTTTGACCGCTCGGGAATCCCTCCAATCAGATATACGAAAACAATTGATTTTGACTTATCTGGAATAAATTGTCAATGCTTGCAGGAATATTTTTTCGCCTATTGCAGAGAACCCTGGCCAGGCCTGTCTGGGCACTGATCCGAGTGTCTGGAGCCCGCAGAGGGATTCGAACCCCCGACCTGCTGATTCTTACCCACTACCGTTTTCACGGCCCGGACATTTTGACCGGTTTGTGGTCTGGACTTTCTCTTCACCATTCCTCACGAGAAATGCATCTCGTGATGACTAAGGTGGGCGGTGTAAAGTCTCTACACTCAATGTCGACATCGACATCTAGCACGGGATTGCCATTCCCCTTGGCGAGGATATCGCAAACCTCGCCAAGGGGAGTCAGGTTTCCCCGTTTTAGCCGCCTCCACTTGACCAGTTTCCTTGATCAAGGTGCAATTTCATCTACAAATCAGCTGCTCTGCCAGCTGAGCTATGCGGGCTATGCAGGCTGGAATTCGACCAATCAGTAGAAGTGCCAGCCAAGTGGCGATTGTATTCGGACAACCTCTGACTTTCAATCACTAAAAACGATCAATTGAAAAACACTCGTGACAACCAAAAGTGGCAGATGAATTCGTCCGGCATCACACTTCAGTCCAATCATCCGAAGGTGTCTTTTGCTACAATGGATTCATGCTGTTTCAAACAAGATTTGCCAGACTACCGTTTTGCCCGGAAGAAGTTGCTCTATTTCGGGGCCTTGATTCATGAATCTCAGTGAGTTTGACTATCAACTGGACAATAGCCAGATTGCAAGGTATCCCAGACCTGGACGAACAGACAGTCGACTGCTGGTAGCAAGGGCCGGTTCGGGTCAGTTCTCTGACAGGCAGTTTCACCAATTGCCGGCATTGCTCGCGCCGGGGGATCTTCTAGTCGTGAACAATACGCGTGTCTTGCCGGCCCGTATTTTTGCAACCAAGCCTACAGGCGGCAAGGTGGAAATCATGCTGGAGAGAATTCTTGATATTCAAGGTGCACTTGTTCAACTTCGTTCCAATAAGCCGATCCGGAAGAATCAGAAATTGCTGGTGGGCCGCAGAACGCTCATCGTAAGGGAGTCCCGACAGGAATTTTTTGTTGTGCAAACTGCAGATGGTGAACCGATGACAACCCTGTTTGAGCAATCTGGATACATGCCCTTGCCACCCTATGTAAACAGGGATGCAGAGGCGCAGGATGATGACCGTTATCAGACCGTATATGCCGAACGCCCGGGTGCGGTAGCAGCACCGACAGCCGGACTGCATTTTGATGATGCACTGATAGATGCAGTCACTGAGATGGGAGTGGGCTGGACTTCAATAACCCTGCATGTCGGGGCCGGCACGTTCAAGCCTATCCATAGCGAAAACATACTGGATCATCACATGCATCAGGAATGGTTGGAAGTGAATGCAGATGCCTGTCAAAAAATCATCGATGCCAGACTGTCCGGTTCCAGAGTAATTGCAGTTGGTACTACTGTTGTAAGAGCATTGGAAAGTGCCGCCCTAAGTGGCGAACTGGAGCCTTTCTCGGGTGACACCGATTTATTCATCACACCGGGATTCAGGTTCCGCATCGTGGATGTCCTGATCACCAACTTTCATCTTCCCCGTTCCACATTGCTGGTTCTGGTCAGTGCTTTTTCGGGCCGGAATCATGTACTGTCTGCATACCAGCATGCCATTAATCAGGGATATCGTTTCTACAGCTACGGTGATGCCATGTTTCTGGAAAGACAGCCATGAAGTTCAGTCTACTGTCTACTGATCAAAAGGCGAGGCGCGGTGAATTGCAGCTTGCGAGGGGGACAGTTGCAACACCCGCCTTTATGCCAGTAGGCACATCTGGCACCGTCAAGGCCCTGTCTCCCGAAGAGGTCCGGCAAACAGGAGCAGACATCCTGCTAGGCAATACCTTTCATCTCATGATTCAGCCCGGGACCGAGGTCATTGACCTGCATAATGGCCTGCATGGGTTTATGAACTGGCATCGTCCAATCCTGACTGACTCGGGTGGATTTCAGGTCTGGAGCCTTCAGGATCTCAGACGCTTGGAGGAAAAGGGGGTGACTTTTCGTTCCCCGCTCGATGGTCGTCAGATTTTCATGGGACCCGAAGAATCCATGTCCATTCAGAGTGCACTTGATTCCGATATCGTGATGACCTTTGACGAATGCACTCACTATCCGGTTACCCATGAGCAGGCTGCCGATTCCATGCAGCGCTCTGTGCGCTGGGCTTCCCGATGTGTTGAGAGCTACCACGGCAATGGCACACTGTTCGGGATCGTTCAGGGAGGAGTGTTTGAAGAACTGAGGATTCAATCTCTTGAACAGACCATGGAAATCGGATTCAAGGGATATGCACTTGGTGGATTATCGGTAGGTGAGCCCAAAGAGGACATGCTCAGGATATTGTCGGAAATTGCCCACCGGATGCCTGCCGATTGTCCCCGTTACCTGATGGGAGTCGGAACTCCCAGTGACCTAGTCAATGGAGTAAGGCATGGCATTGACATGTTCGATTGCGTATTGCCAACCCGTAATGCACGCAACGGCTGGCTGTATACGCAAAAGGGCATCGTAAAAATAAAGCATAATCGCTATCGTCTGGACTCGAAACCCCTCGATAGCCAGTGCGGGTGCTATACATGCACCCATTACTCCCGTTCCTATCTACGTCACCTGTTCCAGAAAAACGAGATTCTGGGGCTCCGTCTGTGCTCCCTACACAATCTGCATTACTATCAGAATCTGATGAAGAGGATTCGTAATGCAATTGAATCCCGCACATTTGAGGACTTTGCCGATTCGTTTCACGAGGACTATCCGAAGAACTGATCCTGGGAACAGGCCCTGACACGGAGCAACATTTCTACTGAAATCAGAATAGCCATCACGCATCAAAAACCCTAATCCTTAAAATAGAGGTTTCCCCACCTGTTGCAGTCCGGGATTTGGGCGACTGGGGTGTCAGAATGATCCATGATTGCCTGGAGGGGCCGGATTCGGGGCACCAACGGGGTGCATTTCCATGCCGAACCACGGTGGCGAGGCGTGTTTCCGGTTTCGGGCCGGATTCCGGGCGAGCAGACCCGTTGCCGCTTCGGCAGGTTGCGGATGGATTCGGAAGGTCGGAGAGGTCAGGACAGTCTGCAGTTCCGCAGAATCCACAGGGTCTCGTCAAGCAGTTCCAGGTCGTCGGGTCGGACCTTCAGAATTCGCTACCGTGCAGACATGCGCTACTGAAGTCGCTGCAGTATTCCTTCAGCCGACTGTACCATCATGCAGTCCGGCGGCCGTTCCAGCCTGCACACTAGGTCTTGATACTTGACCGCGCTCGAAGAGGTCGGGCAATTGACTCAGGTATCGGTCCTGCGGAACTGCAGATTTCGGAAACTGCAGGGCAGAGCGGAACAACGGCATTTGACGTTTGTCAGATGTCGCAATTGATGTCTATTCCGAACACGCCCTCGACACCATCCGGATAACCGTTCCAGGGCGCTTCCCCATGAATGCCATCAAGACCATAACCGGAAACCTTCAGCCGGATCTTTTTGATACCCTCGCAGTTCCTGTCAAACTTGATCCCGATCGGCAGGAAGCAAAACTGCTGGTCCGAGACCGTGCATCGGGCGGTCGTCGCGCTCTGGTTGGGCCAGAACACCCAGTTCGTACCGCGTACCGCGGTGCTACTACTGTCAATCGCCCAGTCGACGTAGGCACTAGATCCGAGTATGGGCGGGGGCAGCCACGGGTCAAACTTCACCAGGAACCGGGTGCGGCTCGGGCACAGATAGTCCGAGACGCAACCGCTAATCTTGGGATAGACCACCTGGCGTTTCGTTTCCTGCGCACCTCCGCTATTCCTCACACCCAAGGCCTGCGCCTCTGCGACAACCGGCACCGCAAAGGACAACATGAGTACGGCACAGATGCCGGTGATGGTGAGACCCTTCATCCGGGATACGGGGGGGGGGGGGGGGGGGTCAGTCGGAGTGGAATTTGGGTGTCTTCAATTTTCATATCGTCATCCAGTATGGCAATAAATGGTAGGGTGAGCAATCAAGCCCAACTTGTTTCATGTGCATCATGCTTGTTTCCGAATCCATACGCTGTGCGGACTCATAACATCTTGCGAACAAATGAATTGTACGCTTATAGTGTAGCACATACTGTCCGTTTTTGGTTTTGGGATAGAATATCTATGAACCCTGTTATTTTGAGTTGGTGAAGTGTTCCATCCAGCGGGTGAAGTCAGAAAAAATGTCTTTCACCACATTCTACCAGTAAGTATATCCCCTAATTCAACAAGGCTTTCACTCCCTAATCCTTTTAAATAGGAATGGGAAAAAACATGAACATGCAGCGAAATTATAGGATAGAATGTCCTGCGGCCTTGCGGGTTCAGAGTTCCCCATCCGATTTCACCTGACCGGTGAAAATCCGGTGTTGGTTCGAAATGATACCTCTGATCGTGTGAGGTCTCCTTAATTCCATTTTCCGATCGAGGCGAACCAAGGCTTTGAGGCCTGTGCGGGATTATCAATAAAATCACCGCTAGCCTTGTGATTAACCCTATTGCATGGAACACTCCGATGTTTGACAAGAATCTGACTATTGAACAACTTGATCCAGAGCTCTGGGAGGCACTTGAGAACGAAAAGAACCGCCAGGAACATCATATAGAACTCATCGCCTCGGAAAACTTCGTCAGCCCTCGAATATTGTCCATACAGGGGTCCGTACTAACCAATAAGTATGCCGAAGGCTATCCGGGCAAACGATATTATGGTGGCTGCGAGTACGTTGATATCGCAGAATCACTCGCTATCGAACGAGCCAGAAAACTCTTTGATGCAGATTATGCAAATGTTCAACCACACTCGGGGTCTTCTGCCAATGCATCGGTTTACATGGCTCTTCTGGAACCTGGTGATACAATTCTCGGCATGAGTCTGGCCCATGGCGGACACCTGACTCATGGGGCAACGGTTAATTTTTCCGGAAAACTCTATAATGCCGTTCAATACGGACTGGACTCACGAACCGGCTTGGTCGACTATGACCGGGTTGAAGAATTGGCCAAAGAGCACCGCCCAAAAATGATCGTGGCCGGATTTTCCGCATATTCACGGTTCATGGACTGGGCACGCTTTCGCCAAATTGCTGATCAGGTCGGTGCTTATCTGTTTGTTGACATGGCCCATGTTGCCGGACTGGTAGCCGCTGGCCTCTACCCCAATCCGGTTCCTGTCGCCGATGTGACCACTACTACCACGCACAAGACATTGAGAGGGGCTCGTGGGGGCATGATACTGGCCAGAGCCAACACGGATATAACCGGAAAATTGAACTCTCTTGTTTTCCCCGGAACTCAAGGGGGACCGCTGATGCATGCGATCGCAGCCAAGGCAATGGCGTTTCAGGAAGCCCTGGACCCATCCTTCATTACCTATCAGCAAAACACGCTTGACAATGCCAAGGCGATGGTTGAGGCTTTTCAGGCAAGAAACTACAAAATTGTATCGGGTGGAACTGACAATCACCTGTTTCTTCTTGACCTGATTGACAAGGATATCACCGGCAAAGATGGCGATGCAGCGTGCGGACGTGCCAATATCACGCTCAATAAAAATGCCGTTCCAAATGATCCTCGTTCCCCGTTTGTAACCAGTGGGCTGCGTATAGGCACTCCAGCAATTACGACTCGAGGATTCGGGGTCTCTGAAGCACGAGATGTGGCTGACTGGATCTGTGATATTCTTGATGATCTTGGCAACCCATCCGTTGAACAGGCAGTCAAGGAAAAAGTGACTGATGTCTGTTCAAGACTTCCTCTCTACAAGGGTATACTGTAAACTTCTCCTGCGGGCATTAACGAGTAATACCCATGACCTGTTCATATGAATTTCACGAGGCAACATAATGAAACTGCTTGATAGTTCAGTCTGTTCCGGACCTCTGGGTGAAATCCGTATCGTGATGGATGAAGACTCTCTGGTTTTGCTGGATTTCGAGGAAAACAAACAACGAAGCCACAATCTCCTCAGGAAACGATACGGCGAGTATTCGTTAAGGGAGGCATCCTGTCCCAGGAAAGTTCGGGAGTCTCTTGAATCCTACTTTGCGGGAGAGTCGAATGTTTTTGACTCGATAAAAATGGACCCTGCAGGAACCCCTTTCCAGAGCACTGTTTGGGACACCTTGAAACGCATTCCTGCGGGTGAATTCTGGTCCTATAGCAGACTTGCGAATGAGATTGGCAAGCCCCGGACTGCTCGTGCAGTAGGCAGTGCAAATGCCAGCAACCCAATTTCGATCATGATCCCCTGTCACCGGGTTATCACCCGGAATGGTGGACTTTCAGGGTATGCCGGGGGGACCGATCGGCAACGCTGGCTACTGCGACATGAGGGTGCGTTAAACTGACAACCCCGGTGCGAAACCCGCACCTCTTGAGCATTTCTCCGGAAAGCAGTGAAACAGTATTCTGCTTGACTATGGTATGCCATCTCAAGGCCCTGACTAATGTGTACAGGTCTCCTGACATGAGGCAATGACTGAACTCGCCAATCACAAGATGGCGAAACACTTGGCAGTGCATGGGAAATGGCCCTTGTCTCGACCACTCCTATTGAAATTGACCAGACCATGGACAGACACGGGAAAATTGCCTGTCATGCAATTGGTGGTACCGAGGAAAGGACTTGAACCTTCACGGGCTAATGCCCACTAGCACCTGAAGCTAGCGCGTCTACCAATTCCGCCACCTCGGCATAGATTTTATGCAATGTAACTGCACTAAACAGGGGATGCCTATTGTAAAACATCAGGAACGAAATTTAACAGCGTTTATTGCCCCGAAGTTTTCGTCCAATGCAAAATTCCCGCAAAACACGTGTTCTTGTCACCTCATTTAACACCCCAACTTCCACAGGGTGTTGCACTTCATAGTGGAATTGGGGCAGGAATTTATTGGCAGAGTGCCGATAAAATGCAAGTGTTTATTGTTTGTTTCTGTAATGTTGTAGAATAAATGCAGGAGCCGATAAAGGTCGGTTCCTGTGCTTGATGGATATACTGGGGCGTGTTGTAATGGTAACATCAACACCTCTTGATTGCCTGGATGCTGGATTTGAATTCCGCCCCTCCAGGCCATCATGTGCCCGAAAACAGCATTTGACAACTTACAGTCAATAGCAAAAAGGCAGACAACATTGAACATGTGAAAAACGAGAACTACGCCAATCCGAAAGCAAGGAATGTCCAACTACCAGCGAGTGGGAAAAGACAGGTAGGGAACGCGATGAAGTCGGTTTGGAAATTCACTATTTCGAGAAGATTGTCAACGATTGTTATGACCCGGAAAATGAAATGCCGGATTTAGACAATGTTAATCTTCTGAAATCCATTATTGAAATTACAGAAGAAGAATTTTTTGACACCCATGAACACCAGGACATATTGATGGAATCTGGTGTTATTGGAGGTGACCCAGAAGTCATATCGCAAAAAACTTGCCAGATACCTGATGCGTCCGGGAAGTTTGGGAAGAACGGTAAGAAAGGGCGCTGGAATCTTCCGGTCGAGGCTCCTTTTAGAGATTGTCCGCTTTAGCAGGAAATATCGACTTTGGGCACCACCTGCCAACCCTGGTTCCGGTACTTTCCTCCATAATCTCAAAGCAAATGCCGCCAGACAAACAAGATTGCTGTTAGAACCGCCGCGAACCAAATACTTATGACTTACCCTCCGCCATGCATATCCTGATTATTGAAGACAACGAAGAAATCGCATCGTACATCGTCAAAAACCTGATCGAACACGGTCATCAGGCCGACCATGTACTACGCGGTGACCAGGGCAGTGAAATGGCAGTCACTGGAAACTATCATGTACTTGTAGTCGACAGGATGTTGCCGGGAATGGACGGGCTGGAATTGATCAAGAAACTGCGTGAGGGTGGTGTCCAGACTCCGATCCTGATTCTGAGTTCGCTCGGAGATCTGGATAATCGGGTTCTGGGCCTGAACGCGGGAGGCGATGATTACCTGGCAAAACCTTTCGCGTTCTCGGAATTGCTGGCTCGGCTCGAAGCACTCAATCGCCGACATCAGTCGGAAGCCCAGGAAACGGTTCTGGTTGTTGGAAGCCTGAAAATGGATCTTCTGACACGGGAAGTCAAGCGCGATGAAAGGCCCATTGAACTTGAGCCAAGAGCGTTCAGCCTGCTTGAATACTTCATGCGCCACAGCAATCAGGTAGTGACCCGGGAAATGCTGCTGCAGAATGTCTGGGATTACAATTTCGATCCTCAAACTAATGTGGTGGATGTACATATTAGCCGCCTTCGCAGCAAGATCGACAAGGATTTTGATGTCCAAATGCTGAATACGATCAGGGGGGCGGGCTGGATTTTGGGTGATGCTGACAATCAATAAGCCATTCAAGAGTTATGCTTCCAAGCTGACTGTCCTGTATATCATCATCTTCAGTATCTCGACACTGATCATTTTTTATTTTCTGTATGTTTTCTCTACCGCATACATGCAGCAACAGCTGGAGGACGCGGTCAATGCAGAAATTCAGGGTCTCGCCGAACACTACGACAAGGAAGGTATAGAGGGACTCCAGAGAGTCATTCTTTTTCGGGTCGAACGGTATGGTCGGGCAGACAATACGATTTATCTGCTGGTCAACCACAACACCACTCCGATTGTCGGAAACATTCTTGGATGGCCTGCCAACGCCAGGGAAAAAGGCAAGTGGATCGAATTCCTGTTGAATCCCGGTCTACCCGGTGATGAATCCCGCCTGGCACAGGCCAAAATCTTCAAGCTGCCAAAACCCGGTGACCCTGGTCGTCCATATGGGCTATTGGTCGGAAAAATTGTTCAACCACTGGTCGATATAAAACAGAGCATACAAGCTGCGATCGCATGGGGAATTGTGATCATGATTCTGCTGAGTGCCCTGGGAGGCACATTGCTTGGCCGCAAGGCTGCCAAGAAAATCGCCAGAATCAACCGGACTACTACCAGCATTATGTCCGGCAATATGTCCGAGCGTGTGCCACTTAGTCGTGAAGCCGATGATCTTGATCAAGTCGCCGCAAACCTGAACCTGATGCTTGATCGAATCGAGACCCTGATGGAGGATATCCGGCGAGTGTCCGACAATATCGCACACGACCTGCGAACCCCGCTGTCACGTCTGCGCTATAGACTTGAAGATAGTCTGAAAAAATCAGGCCCTGACTCCGAGGTGGCCGAGAATCTTGAACAATCCATTCAGGAGGCCGACTCCCTGCTTGCAACCTTCAATGCCCTGTTGAGAATTGCAAAAATCGAAGCCGGACAAGTTGAGGCCGGATTCCATGAAGTTGAAATCAGTACGCTTATCAAGGATATCGTTGATTTCTATGAACCTCTAGCAGAAGAGAAGAAGCAGACTCTTGAAGCCACTCTTGATCCCGATGTCAAAGCATACGGAGATCGCAACCTTCTGTTTCAGGCATTTGCCAACCTTCTTGAAAATGCCATCAAATATACGCCGGAACACGGCAGGATTTCCCTCTTTCTCAAGTCATCGGATAGCCAGGTTACAGTGGTTATCGCCGATAATGGACCGGGAGTCCCTGAAACAGAAAAAGAAGGCATTTTCGTTCGATTTCATCGTCTGGATCAAAGCCGCAATAGCCCTGGAAGTGGTCTTGGGCTCAGCATGACAAAAGCCATTGTCCACCTGCACAAGGGATCAGTTGAACCAGAGAACAATGAACCCGGAATGCGCATGGTGGTGCAAATTCCGACTCAAGCTACCCAGAACCTGCTTTCCTAATACAGGTGGAATGACCCGTGTCGTTCCAGGAGAATCAAGGAGCGGGCATGTCCAGACAGGCTAGACAAGACTGATATCCGATTATTCGGCAGGAATGGCCAGTCCTTCGATTCGGATTGACTGCGGTGAAATTGGCTCTTCATCCACCTGTCCAGGGTCACTTGTTATCTGTTCTTCCTGGCCAGTGAAATTCAAATCAAGTAAATTTGGGATCGAAATCGAGGGTTGCTCCAGAAACTGGAAGGTCGTATATAGGGTTGCAAGGCCAATCACAATGGTCGTGAGCAATATCCAGAGAAACCAGTGGAATCGCCTTCTTCTCACTGGTTGCATCGCACTTTGAGCCGGGACATTGAGATTGGTCTTTGATGCTATGCCAATATTTGTTTCCGGCTCCAGGTGCAGTCGATCAAGCAGGACACGGGGATTGACTTTCAATAATCCGCAGTAAGAGCGGATGTAGCCTCTGGTATATGTGTTGCCGGGCAACTTATCATATTGATCGTTTTCCAGTGCTGCGATATAGTGGAGCGCCAGCTTGAGTGAATTGGCGACATCCTCTCTCGAAAGTTGCTGACTTTCCCGACATTTACGGAGGGTCTGTCCTATTGACTGAAAGTCTTCGGCGGCAATATTTCCAGTTTCAGGCTTCATCTTCCAGTTTGCAATCTGTGCATGATGACAGTTTACCCTATCAGCAACTATTCCGTCAGATAAATAAGCCAGACAATCAGGAATACACAAGAGTCATCATTTGAAACTCTCGGCATATGATTCAGATTTGTATTTCCCGGCGCCTGAAGACGGGTTGAAGGCCAAGACACTCCTGAGTCAGGACAACTTGTGTTGCAGATTGGCCATTGCACAATCCGGACTTGATGCGTTAACCGAGGTGAGGTTGAGATATCGACCTGGATTCAGGGCAAAAAATGAGCAAGGGTCTTGAAGGTGATATCCAGGCTCATGGGGCGCCATGGCCTTCCTGCATGAAGACCATCATGATAAAACCAGTATTACCAGATTCTGGTCAATCGATTCGACTCCTCGCTGTAAGGTTCTCCTTGGAAAATTCAGGACTCGAGTACTTTCATGCTGAGCCGAACCTTGCCTTGCTTGTCGATTTCGAGAACCTTGACTCGGACCATGTCACCTTCAGAAAGCACATCACTCACTTCATTGACCCGCCTGTTCGAGATTTGTGAAATGTGTACCAGTCCATCGCGACCTGGCAGGATATTAACGTAGGCTCCGTAGCCCATGATACGAACTACCTTGCCTTCGTAAATTGTATTGACTTCGACATCGGCCGTAATCTGCTCAATACGTCTTATTGCCTCCTGAGCTGCCGCATTATCTGTTGAGGCAAGCTTGACCGTACCATCATCGTCAATATCAATATTTACGCCTGTTTCCTCGCAAATCGAGCGGATAACACTACCGCCCTTGCCGATGACGTCACGGATTTTTTCCGGTTTTATATGAATGGTCATGATACGGGGAGCATATTCCGACATCTCCCCGGTAGAATTAATAGCCTTGTTCATTTCACCCAGAATGTGCAACCGTCCGGATTTTGCCTGATCCAGTGCCTTGGACATGATTTCTTCCGTAATCCCGTCAATCTTGATATCCATTTGCAAAGCAGTAATTCCATCTGCCGTTCCAGCAACCTTAAAGTCCATGTCACCAAGATGGTCCTCGTCGCCCAGAATATCAGTCAATACCGCAAACTCTTCCCCCTCCTTGATGAGCCCCATGGCAACTCCCGCAACAGCACCTTTAGTGCTGACGCCAGCCTGCATCAATGCGAGCGAGGTTCCACATACTGTTGCCATGGAACTTGAACCATTCGATTCGGTAATCTCCGAAACAACCCGAATGGTGTAAGGAAACTCTTCCTGACTCGGCAATATTGCCTTGATGCCTCGCTTGGCCAATCTTCCATGACCAATTTCCCGGCGTTTTGGCGACCCCACGCGGCCGGTTTCTCCAACACAGTAAGGCGGAAAGTTGTAATGCAGCATGAAACTATCGCGATAGTCTCCTTCCAGGGCGTCAATGAGCTGGGCATCCCGGTCTGTACCAAGGGTTACCACAACGATAGCTTGCGTCTCTCCACGGGTAAACAACACAGACCCGTGAGTTCTTGGCAGAAATCCGGTTTGAATGGTGATCGGTCGAACTGTTTCCGTATCCCTGCCGTCAATTCGAGGGTTCCCGGAGAGAATCAGATGTCGAACATGTTTTTTCTCCAGTGTCTTGAATGCAGTCAGGACATCGGATGCAGATGACGGGTCCGTTTCCGGCCCGGCCAGCTCGGTTACCACTCGATCCCTGACATCAGACAGTGCAGCAAGTCGCTCTGTCTTATCCGCAATCGCATAGGCATCAGCAATTGATGGCGCAGCCAGTTCCCTGACCCTGTCCGCAATGCCTTCATCTTTTTTGACCGCCTGCCAGTCCCAGGGCTCCTTGCCGGCCTCTTGACCAAGTTCGCGAATGGCCTGAATGGCGGCCAATCCTTCATGATGCCCGAACATGACGGCACCGAGCATGACTTCCTCAGAGAGAATGTTTGCTTCCGATTCGACCATCAGTACGGCATTTTCGGTGCCGGCAACTACTAGGTCCAGATCGGATTCGTTTTGTACTGTCGAATAATGGGGGTTTAGCACATATTCTCCATTCACATAACCGACCCGTGCGGCCGCAATCGGACCATTGAACGGTATGCCGGATATTTCCAGTGCGGCAGATGTGCCCAGCATGGCAACAATATCGGGGTTGATTTCCGGATCCAGCGACAATACGGTTACGACAATCTGAACCTCGTTCAAAAACCCATCCGGAAAAAGAGGACGGATGGGGCGGTCAATCAACCGACAGGTCAAAATTGCGTTTTCGGAGGGGCGCCCTTCTCGCTTGAAAAAGCCACCGGGAATCTTGCCGGCTGCATATGTGCGCTCCTCATAATCTACGGTGAGAGGGAAAAAATCCTGTCCAGGGGATTGTTCTTTTCGGCCTACGACAGTCGACATCACAACAGTATCGCCCATACTTGCTATAACCGCGCCCTGTGCCTGTCGGGCAATCACGCCAGTTTCCAGACGCACTTCGTGCTGACCATACTGAAAGGTCTTAATAATTTTGTTCAAGGTTTTTTCTCGGGATATGAATTGAAGGCAGGCTATTTGCGCAAGCCCAGTTTTTTGATAAGTGCTCGATAGCGTTCAAGATCGGTTTTATGAAGATAGTCCAGCATCTTGCGACGGTGACTGACCATTTTTAGCAAGCCCCGCCTGGAATGATTGTCGTGGGCATGAACTTTAAAGTGGCCAGTCAAATCCTGAATCCTTGCTGTTATCAAGGCGATCTGTACTTCCGGTGACCCGGTATCTCCATCACCGCGCTGGTGGTCTTTAATTACGGCAGATTTATCTTGAGCGGTCAATGCCATTGTTTCGAATGTATTGGGTTAAATCCAGAGTACACTCTGGAATATTGAAAAGATCGGCAAAGTCTATCGAGAATCATTTTACGATTTTGGATTCGATGACCTTGTCGGGGTTCCATATTGTATCCATGATTTGCTTTATTTCAACTGTTTTTGCAACCAATTAAAGTATTATCTTTGGTGCTGAATCCACGCCAATTTGATAACCGGAGCGAGTGAAAACGAAATGGCTTCAGTCAAGTTAATCTGGACTTGAGAGATGCCATTGCGTATCTGATAAGGTTCAATCCGTCATCTTATGTATCCTTGGCCAACGTCCGTGACAATCCAGAAAGTGCATTCCAACATACTCCAATCAAGGCCTGTCGATGGCGCGCTGTTCGATCTCGATGGGCTTTTGCTCGGCACTGAAGTGATTTACACCCAGGTATCACAGGAAATCGTTTCCCGATACGGCAAGACTTTTGACTGGTCTGTCAAAGCCAACATGATAGGACGTCCGGCGCTTGATTCATCCAGACATTTGGTAGAAACCCTGAATATTCCGATGACTCCGGAAGAATATCTTGAAGAAAGAGAAGGGTTGTTAAGGAAGTATCTTGCCGAGTGCAAACCATTGCCCGGAGCAGAGAAACTCATCCGGCATTTCCATCGACACAAGATACCGATCGCCATCGCAACCAGTTCCAGCCAGGAATTATATGAAATCAAGGTTCGTCATCACCATTCATGGATCGATCTATTCGGAGCAGTCATAACCTCGGATGATCCATCGGTCAAACATGGAAAACCCTCGCCGGATATTTTTCTTGTTGCGGCCTCACACCTTGGAATTCGGGCCAGTCGAACCCTGGTTTTTGAAGATGCCCCGTCGGGACTGGAAGCCGGCAAGGCTGCTGGGATGCGGGTAATTGTCGTACCCGATCCCAATATGGATAAATCCCACTATGAAGGTGCCATACAGATTCTGGGCAGTCTGCTTGATTTTAATCCCTCTTGCTTCGGATTGCCTGCCTTCATTGACTGAGGCATTATCCCCTCATTCTGGTACCGGCCGGGTCAAGCAATGCCTCTGCTTGCAAGGTAGCCAGGCATTTTTCACCAAGAATTTCGATTTCAAACTGCTTCTGCGGCCCAATTAGCCCAGTCGGTAGAAACCCCATTGCAACGCTTTTCCGACTAAAGTGTGCATAGCCACCCGAGGTCACGAATCCAACCACTTCGCCTTCGAAAAATATCGGTTCATCACCCCAGACATCCGCATCGACAGTATCAACGATGAATGTGCAAAGCTTCCGATCCGGTGGATTTTGGCGATCATCAAGAGCGGCCTGCTTGCCGACAAAATCCGTCTCTCTCCTGTAATCGACAAACCTATTCAAGCCGGTTTCCATGGGGCCATAGTCCGGACGGTACTCTCTCAGCCATGATCCAAAAGATTTCTCAAGCCGTAAACTCATCATGGCCCGCATACCGAAAGGTCGAAGTCCAAGCGGCTGTCCCGCTGCTTCGAGCAATCCGAACAGCCCCACCTGGTGGTCCCGAGGCACATAAACTTCATACCCCAGATCACCCGTATAGGAAACCCTGAGCACGGTTGCCTGGAAGGGGGGAATCTGCAGCAAGCGTATAGACATAAATGGAAATGATTCGTTTGACACATCTTCACTGCATAGTTGCGAGAGTAACTCGCGAGACAAGGGGCCGGCAATCTGAAAACCAATCAAGTCATCGGATATATTGCGGACATGAACTCCCTGATCAGGCAGATTATCCTCAAACCAACGCATATGAAAGCCTTGCGATGCATAAGACGCATTCATCTGAAAATGCTTGTCCCCCAATCTTGAAATCGTGAAGTCACCGATCAGCCGGCCTTTGGGACTTAGCATTGGCGAGAGGGATATCTTGCCTATAGCGGGTATGCGCCCGGCCATGATCTTCGCAATCCAGGCTTCGCTCTGGTCTCCGGTTACTTCAAACTTGCTGAAGTTATGGATTTCATTAATGCCAACTGCGTTGCGTACCGCCCGGCATTCTTCGCCCACGACTTCAAAGGCATTGGATCTTCGGAAGCACGGTATTTCATACGGGGCATCGCCTTCTCTCGCAAAATAATTGACGGCCTCCATACCATAATTTGAACCAAAAACGGCATTGCGTGATTCCCAGATACTGTAGGCGGGAGTGGTGCGAAATGGTCGGGCAACCGGCAGTTCTTCATTCGGATATGGCACTGAAAACCGTCTTTGGTAGTATTCGCGAACTTTTTGTCGGGTGTACGATGGGGTGCAATACTTTCCATAACGCGCAACATCCATGGCAAAGACATCTCTTGCAGGTTCTCCTTCAACCATCCATTCTGCCAGAGTCAGTCCTACACCTCCGCCCTGACTGAAACCGGCCATTACTGCACAGGCTGACCAATAGTTTTTCAATCCGGGCACAGGGCCTACCAGAGGATTGCCATCCGGAGTGAACGTAAACGGCCCATTGATAATGGATTTAATTCCAGCCTGCTTGAGTAATGGGAATCTGTGGAAGGCCTGCTCCATTGCAGTTTCAATTCGGTCAAGATTGTCCGGCAGTAGTTCATGCCCGAAATTCCAGGGTGTGCCGTCAACTGCCCAGGGTGTACAGTTCTGCTCATAGAAACCGATCACGATTCCCTGACCTTCCTGACGCAGATAGCTTTCTGCACCCGGATCGATAACATGACACAATTCCTTCGGCTGATTGGCTATCTCTTCAATCCGCTCGGTGACAAGATATTGATGCTCCATGGGGTGTAGTGGCAAATAGACTCCCGCCATGTCTCCAACCTCCCTGGCCCAGAGCCCTGCCGCATTCACGACATGCTCGGCCTTTATGGTTCCGGTTTCGGTTATCACTTCCCAGCTTCCGTCTGAATTGGGATTCGTAGCAAGCACTTTGTTGTTGATTGAAATTTCCGCACCTTGAATTTGTGCTGCCTTGGCATAAGCGTGTGTAGTTCCAGACGGGTCGAGGTGTCCGTCGAGTGGATCGTACAGAGCGCCCAAAATACCTTCAGTATTGGTAATCGGTGACAAATCCTGAATTTCCCCTGGCGTGACCAAATGTGTTTCCAGTCCCATGTATCGGAACTTGGCCTGTTCGGCTTTCAGGAAATCCATGCGGTCTGGACTTTCTGCGAGAGTCAATCCACCGACATGATGCAATCCACAACTTTGTCCCGAAATCTCTTCCAGCTCATTGTAAAGGCTTATGGTATAGCCCTGGAGAGATGCAATATTGGTATCGGCATTCAAGGTATGAAATCCGCCGGCTGCATGCCATGTTGACCCTGAGGTTAAAGAAGAGCGCTCGACCAAAATGATATCCTTCCAGCCCAATTTAGTCAGATGGTACAGTACGCTGCATCCAACCACCCCTCCTCCAATAATGACTGCCTGAACATGTTTCAGCATAATTTTTTCCGATTTCGTGTACTGGCTTAACTGGTGACTGTTGGTTGAGGTCAGGCACTACCAGGACGGTTTCAGTTCCCGCTTTCGAATGTGCACATACTCATCAATCGATTCGCCTACTGCTTCATCAAGTGATGGTGCCTGATACTCATCAAGAGCGTGTTTGTATAGACGGTTGGCACGTTCAGCAGCCTGAATCCGACCGCTTTCAGTCCAGCTTTCAAAATTACTCCAATCTGAACATAATGGGTGATAGAAGGCATTCTGATAACGTTTGATCGTATGATCTGTACCAAAGAAATGCCCGCCCGCTCCAACTTCCCGAATTGCCTCAAATGCCAGTTCCGACTCGCTGATCTGAATCGGCTTGAGAAATTCAGACATCATTTGCACCATTTCAATATCAATCATGAACTTTTCAAATGAGGCGCAGAGTCCGCCTTCCAGCCAACCTGCGCTGTGCTTAATCATATTGCCGTGTGCCATCACTGCTGCCCAAAGCGACATCCCGGATTCCCAGGCCGCTTGTGCATCCACGCAGTTTGCCGCATTTACGTTTGAAGTGCGGTAGGGAATGCGATATTTTCGGGCAAGTTGTCCTCCAATAATGACTGCTTTTGCATATTCCGGTGTTCCGAAAGCCGGTGCCCCGGATTTCATATCCACATTCGAGGTAAATCCACCATACATTACAGGAGCTCCGGGATTGACCATCTGGGTTACCGCTATCACTCCGAGTGCTTCGGCATTTTGCTGGCTCAGTGCTCCAGCCAGGGTCACGGGGCTCATTGCTCCAGCCAAGGTAAATGGCGTGACCACCACAGGCTGTCCGAATTCAGCCATGGTCATTAACCCCTCCAGCATTGGAGCATCAACCTTGAGCGGTGAATTCGTGTTTACCACAGTGGTAATACTGGGTTCCTGTTTCAGTTGTTCATGACTGATGGATCTGGCCATGCAAATCATCTCGATTGCATCCTCAACCCTGCCATCGCCCAAACAGTAAATGGCCCAGGGTTTTTCAGTCAGTTTTATGAACGCCTGATAGGCATCAAGGTGACGGGTGTGTGCAGGCAAGTCGGTAGGTTCTACCGGATAGCCAGAAAAACAGCTGATCACATTGAAACTCTGCCCGAGTTTCAGGAACTTGCAATAATCGTCAAAGTTGCCACTGCGTCTCCCATGATCAAGGTCCGAACTATTCGGAGCACTGGCAACCGTAGTAAAGTTGAGATGATTTTGTCCGTAAACCCGGTTGAACCCAGGGTTACGGGCATGTAGGAGGAAGGTTTCCGGAATGGTCGAGATTGCCTCTGCAACCAGATTCCTGTCAAAAGTCACATAACCGGTCCCAGGATCAATTTCGGCGCCATGGGAGAGCATCAACTCTCTTGCCTTGTCACTCACAATTTCCAGCCCGATTTCCTCGAGGATGCGCATCGAACTGTCGTGCAGGGACTGCAGTTCATCTTCACTCACCAGTCCGACTGGAGGGTATGGATTGGTAATTTCAGCGAATGGGAGTTGCTTTATCCTTCGCGATGGACTGCCGGTCTGACGACGTGATCTTCTTGCCATGATATGCAGCAAAAATCAATCAAATGACGATTACGAAATTATATCGAAAAGAAACCGGGTTAATTCGGGGGCAACCAAAAAATCCGGGTCACTTCGACCCTGACCTGGCTGCTTGAAAGACCAGGTCTGACTATTGCAGCATTATCAACCAACCCTTCAAAATTCTGTCTGGAGATGTATTTCGAAAGCCAGAGTCGTGGGATACCTTAATAGGTATTTCCAGTGCTCCCGCGCTTCACCAAATCGTGCGACTACAGGGCATTCTTCACCCAGGTGTGGCTCCGGGGCCCTCCAGAAGGGGGTAACAGAAGTGGTAGAGTCGAACGTTCCAGTCCTGATGATCTCGACGGTACTGCTTGACCACCTGCATCACCTTATCCACCGGCGCCATGCGGTGGGACACCTGTCCGCCCAGTCTTCATGGGCCTCTTCAAATCTCATCAGTCCGGTCTCCTGTAGCCATTTTGCTCGCTTCATGATCTCTCCGGAAAGCGGACATTTTATGTGCTACCAAACCAGACGGTTCTATTTGCCTTGACACATGCCGCCTGACTCTTCATCTCAAAATCATCAGAACGGCCCATAAGATCCCAAACAGTACCGGCTGATGAATCAGGTAATAGGCAAGGCTGTGGCGACCTAACCAGCAAAGCCCTCGACCTACCCGCCCGGCAAAGGCAATGCGTCCCAAAACTACCCACCAGCCCATACCCTGCAAGAGTCTGGCCCCGCCAATGCCAAATAGTACCGGTGCCAGCCAGGGGAATATCGGGCGATAATCACTGGTCACTGGCAGCTCTTCCTCAAAACCCAGTATATAGCTCGCCGCCCCTTCCAGCCAATCAGGCGGGATGGTAAAGTTGACCACGACAATCACTACCGCACATGCCAGAACCACCCACCCGGGCCAGCGTAATACTCCTAATCCAAGAATAGACCCTACCGCAATCATATGAAGGATGCCGAAGCGAATGTACACGTCGGGCGTTACCACGGCCGTCACGGCTGTTATACATCCAGCAGCCAATACTATGATGGCGAACCGGCGCGCCCAGGACCTCCACCGAATACCGGGGGCATGAGCGAGATGAAGGCTGACTCCGACAAGACCCAGAAAACTCCCGGCTACCAGTGCCGCGAACAGCGACCAGAAAGTCTGGTTACTTGTCCCAGGCACAAGGAAACCAAGAAACTCCAGATTCCAGGCCCCGTGGATGATCGTCATCCCCAGTAGTGCCACACCCCGAAGGTAATCGATAAGCTGAATGCGAGGCAATTTCTCATGGTGCTGAATTGCCTTGCTGGAC
Organism: Gammaproteobacteria bacterium; assembly: GCA_022822625.1. GTDB lineage: Bacteria > Pseudomonadota > Gammaproteobacteria > Arenicellales > Poriferihabitantaceae > Poriferihabitans. The sequence continues at coordinate 20,254 of JAJEAV010000059.1, forward strand.
GCATTGACAGACCTGCGTCTGTAGCGGCCCTGACTCCGGGATTTCATGTGTTTGGACACAGTCTTTTCATTATTGTGTGATTGGCAGTATTCAAGCCGAAAAAGGGAACTACCCGCACCTTGTCGGTACCGAGAGCCATCAGAATAGTGGTCTTTTCAAGACCAGATTGGATGACTGACGGTATTGGGAAGTGTTCTGACCCGATTCATGAATTCAAGTAAAGGGCTTCATCTTTCAACGATTGGATGACACTACTCGCACCATAACCAGAAACGGGTAATTTCCGAAAAGTCTTGAACTTTCCAATCCAGTGTCTTCACTCCAACTCGCGAATTATCCGGTGATGATAGTCAATGCCATCGAACCGGACCATTTCCTGCAAACCTGTTGGGCTGGTTACATTTATTTCGATCAGTTTATCCCCAATAATGTCGATTCCAGCAAAAAATATTCCCTCATCCTTCAATGGATTCTTTAGAACTCGGCAAATATCCTTGTCTCTGGAAGTCAGTTTTGAGGCATGTGCAGTACCCCCAGCATCCATATTATTGAGATCCTGACCGTCAGCATGTACTCTGAGAATTGCTCCTAACGGCTCACCGTCCAACAACAGGATTCGCTTGTCACCCTGCATTGCAGCCGGCAGATATTCCTGAACAATTACCCAGCGATGATTATCCTGAACATGTATCTCTAGATCATCGATTGAATCGCCAGCCTCAAGGAATACGATACCCTTGCCCCCAAACCCGTCAATGGGCTTGATGGTGACGCGTCCATACTGTTTTGTGAACTCGGCAATCTCATCGATATTGGAAGTCACCAGAGTATGGGGGGTCAGATCCGGGAATTTGAGTGCCGATATCTTTTCATTGTAATTGCGAATACCCTTCGGACAATTGATGACACGTACAGATGCCGGCAGCAATTCCAGCAACAGGGTTGTATAGAAATACCGCCTGTCAAAAGGCGGGTCGGTTCGAATCCAAACCGCATCAACCCCCGAAAACGCAATTGTCTCCGAATGGGTTATTGAATAAGGGTTGTTTTCGTCATCATGAATCTGCAGCCAGTTCACGCGCCCAAAAAGCTGATCATGTCTGGCATGTAGGTCTCTCTGATCCAGATAGCAGACCTCATGACCCCGCTCGGTACAGGCTTTCATGAGAAAATAGGTGGTATCCTTCCATGGCTTGATCTCCTCAATCGGATCCATGATGAAAACATGTTTCATCGAACTTTAGTACCTCGCCCTAATCAGGATTTGGGATAGCCAATGGAAGCGAAAGCCGCGGTAATTTCATCAAGAATCGCGGGATCATCGATGGTAGCCGGCATTTTCCATGGCGTATTGTCAGCAATTTTTTTCATGGTAGCCCTCAGAATTTTTCCGGAACGTGTTTTTGGCAAGCGGTCAACAACAATTGCCAGTTTAAATGCCGCAACCGGACCGATATTGTTACGGACCAGCTGTATAGACTCCGAAATAATTTCGGAAGGATCCCGGCCAACTCCGGTATTCAGAACCAGACACCCCAAAGGCAACTCACCCTTAATGTCGTCATTTACCCCAAGCACCGCACACTCTGCAACATCAGGATGCGAGGCCAGCACTTCTTCAATAGCCCCTGTTGACAATCGATGCCCTGCAACATTGATCACGTCATCCGTTCTCGACATCACGAACACATAGCCATCTTCATCAATGTATCCAGCATCACCTGTTTCATAATGACCCGGAAAATTACTGAGATAGGATTCAAAAAATCGGTCGCGGGCATTCCACAAGGTCGGAAAGGTCCCCGGCGGTAATGGCAGTTTGGCTACCAAGGCACCAATATCACCGGTCGCAACAGGGCGCCCCCCATCATCTACCGCCTTGAGCTGCCAGCCTGGCACCGGCTTGGTTGGAGAGCCGTCCTTGATGGGCAACTGCTCGATACCCATACAATTGGAGCAAATCGAGGAACCGGTTTCGGTTTGCCACCAGTGATCGACAACCGGAACATTCAGTTGCCGACGTGCCCAGTCCAGAGTATCCGGATCAGTTCTCTCTCCCGCCAGGAAAAGGTACTTTAGGGAGGAAATATCATACCTTGTTATATGTTCGCCATTGGGGTCTTCGCGCTTGATTGCTCGAAACGCAGTCGGTGCCGTAAAAAGCACCTTGACCTGATAATCAGCAATAATCCGCCAGAACACTCCGGGATCCGGGGTACCCACAGGTTTGCCCTCAAAAACGAGGGTAGTATTGCCATTGAACAGGGGAGCATAGACAATATAGGAGTGTCCCACCACCCAGCCGACATCCGAGGCCGCCCAGTACACTTCCCCTGGATTCACGTCATAGATGTTCTTCATGGTCCACTTGAGAGCAACAATGCCCCCTCCAGTATCCCGAACCACCCCCTTGGGCTGACCCGTGGTCCCCGATGTATACAGAATGTACAGTGGATCGGTCGCCAAAACCGGAACACACTTGGCATCTTCAGCCCGGCCAACTGCATCATGCCAATCAACATCACGCCCGTCGATCATTGATGCCTCGGCCTGGGGCCGCTGAAAAATAATGCAGGTATCAGGCTTGCATGCAGCCATTTCAATCGCACTGTCCAACAGCGGTTTGTACTCTACTACCCTTCCAGGCTCAATGCCACATGACGATGCGACTATCATTTTTGGCTGGCAATCGTCAATCCTGACCGCGAGCTCATTTGCTGCAAATCCCCCAAAAACCACCGAATGAACCGCCCCGATGCGGGCGCATGCCAACATGCTGATTACTGCCTCGGGAATCATGGGCATATAGATAATGACCCGGTCACCCGCTTCAATGCCATTTGCCTTCAGGACCCCTGCAAACCGCGAAACTCTTTGCTGAAGTTCATGGTAGCTAAGTGTTTGTTGTGAGCCGGTAATCGGGCTTTCATGGATGATGGCAGTCTGATTACCACGTCCGTTCGCGACGTGAATATCCACTGCGTTATAGCAGACATTGGTCTGCCCCCCCGTGAACCATCGATAAAATGGTGCGTCCGAGTCGTCTAAAACCCGATCCCACTTCCTGTACCAGTGGACGTTCTCGGCTGCCTCGGCCCAGAATCCTTCCGGGTCCCTGCATGCCCGATCATATACCTGGTTGAATTTCATAGTTTATCTGTTTCGTCATTGCAATAAGCCGGAAGCACACCACCAATTCTGGCGAAATCAAGGCAAAGGTGTGAGCGATGCTATTGTAATACAAATGGTTTACAGTACGGGTAGGTGAGCCAGCAATTCTAATTATGGAGATTGTTTTTTGATGGCACCTTATAGGCTATTGTTGTGTAATGATATTTTATCTTTTCGTTTCGGCTGGGAAACGGTTCGAGATGCCTTGCCGGGCAAGAAAAGGAAACAAAACCAGTCATTCGGAACGGTTGTTCTTGATTTTCCTGTCACTGTCTTCTTGACAGGAAAATGTCAAAAACTGTTCTGCGCTGAACCCGGTCAGGAAAATATTTTGATAAAACAATAATTATCCTGATCAGACCGAAAATGTTTTCCATAATCAGAATTGCTGTAGGTAAGCATGGGTACCGTGGCTCGCAAAAGTCCCAGGAACAAATTATTTACTGCCGACCTTCCTTCTTCCGAATACAATATGCAATCGCAACTTTATTCGGACAGGCAAGATGCAATACGAAACCATCATTACAGGTCGGGAAAATGCCATTGGCATGATTACCCTGAATCGTCCAGAGCAGCTGAATGCAATCTCGATTAAGCTCAGGGAAGAACTGGCTGAAGCACTTCAGACGATGTCAAATGATGACCAGATCAAGGTAATTATTCTGACCGGCAGTGAAAAAGCCTTCGCAGCCGGCGCTGATATCAAGGAAATGAAGTCCAAGAGCTATATGGACATGTATCTTTTTGACAATGCTTCCAAACTACAGTCCATATTGCAGAAGTGCCGAAAACCCGTTATCGCAGCCGTCAGCGGCTATGCACTGGGGGGTGGCTGCGAACTCGCCATGATGTGCGACTTCATTCTGGCAGCCGAGAATGCAAAATTCGGCCAGCCAGAAATCTCAATCGGCGCCCTGCCGGGCTGGGGTGGAACGCAGAGGTTGACCGGCCTCATTGGCAAATCAAAAGCCATGGATATGTGTCTCACCGGACGCATGATGGATGCCAAGGAAGCAGAGTACTCCGGACTGGTCTCCCGGGTATTCCCAGTTGAAGGTTTTCTGGATGAGGTCAGGCAAATTGCTACTCGTATCGCTTCGAGATCAGTACCGATCAAACAGATGATCAAGGAATGCATCAATCAGTCTCTGGAAACCAACCTACAGTCAGGGTTGTTGTTTGAACACCGCCAGTTCCAGTCGGTCTTTGCTACCGAAGACCAGAAAGAAGGCATGTCCGCTTTTGTCGAGAAACGCAAGCCAGAGTGGAAGAATTCCTGAACACGGCGCAAGGAAGTAGAACCAGTCATTGATAAATGGACAATTATGGGCAGGACAAATAGCAGGCAATCCATCCCACTCATTCTCGTTGCTGGCTGCCTGATCGCAATGATTGGTTTTGGGATACGCGCTTCATTTGGCCTGTATCTTGAACCCATGACCATTGCCAATGGATGGACACGGGAAATCTATGGACTAGCCATGGCTCTTCAGAATCTGTTCTGGGGACTGGGCCTGCCCATTGCAGGAGCTCTGGCAGACAGGCATGGGGCCGGCAAAGTCATCATCGGCGGGGCAATTCTGTATGCGCTGGGAATCTGGGGGATGGCCGCATCCGATGGCGTACTGACCCTGCAATTGACTGGTGGCGTCCTGGTCGGGCTGGGTATTGCCTTCTCCGCATTTACCCTGGCTATTGCAGCGATGGTGCGGGCAGTCGGCCCCGAACGAAGATCGCTGGTCATGGGCGTGGGTACGGCAGCCGGCTCAATGGGCCAGGTTGTATTTTCACCTGTCAGCCAGGGATTCATTGCCGCCTTTGGCTGGTTCAATGCACTCTTGGTCTCCGCAATGATAATCCTGATTATGGTGCCGCTGGCATTTTGTCTGCCCGGCTCTTCCGGCAATCAAGGAACCAGTGGACAAGACGATCAGACCTTGCGTGAGGCAGTGATTGAGGCGTTAAGCCACAAGGGCTACGTACTTCTGACCCTGGGGTTCTTTGTCTGCGGATTTCATGTTGCGTTCATCACCGTACACTTGCCCGCCTATGTCCAGGACTTGGGAATGAATCCCCTGATCGGCGCGTACTGCATTGCCCTTATTGGAATCATGAACATCATCGGATCCATCTGCTCAGGAATTGCTGGCCAGAAATGGAGCAAGAAGTACAGTCTGAGCACCATCTATCTGGGTCGTAGCGTAGTCACTCTGGCATTATTAATGGCTCCCAAAACACCGCTTGTAATGTTGCTGTTTGCCGGTGCCATGGGCATTCTTTGGCTATCTACTGTCCCCCTTACCACGGGGATTATTGCCCAGGTCTTTGGCATCCGTTACATGGCCACCCTGTTTGGAATAGTATTTGTGAGCCATCAACTGGGAAGCTTTATGGGAGTCTGGCTAGGGGGGCGAATTTTTGACGAAACGGGTTCCTACAACGGCATGTGGTGGGCCAGTGTAGTACTTGGAATCCTTGCCGCGATTGTACATCTTCCCATCAATGAGAAACCGTTGTCAAGGTTGCCGGATACTGCCCATGCGGGCCCGGCTTGAATGGCTACAGTGGGAATGCTCCGGGTCAAGCGCAATTGTTCTTCCACTGTGCTATGATGACTGTATCATGAGTGCGAGACTTCAGAAAGAGCACCGTCTCCTGTCAATGGGGATCAGACCCCTTCTTCTCTCCGTGAAAAGGGCTGTTGCCATGTTGACACTGCACCTGACTGCTTTGCAGTCTCGAAAAGACAATTGGACAACAACACGGGATAAATCACCCCAGAATCAAATGACAAAATTTGGCACCTCCCTGTTTGCCGTCTTGCTACTTTGTGCGGTTGCAATGCCTGCACACAGCGAATCACGGCAAATGGAACAGAATGTCATTACGGTCATCGACCGAAACGATATCGCATTATCGGGTCTGACAACGGTTTCAGAGTTGATCTTCGGCCGGAGATTCTTCAATGACTTCGGCATCAGCCAGGCCATGTTCGGCTCCAATGAGATTGCAATCATGATCAACAGCCGAATTGTTCCCGGGGTGGACCTGGATACTCTTCCGCTGTCGATCGTTGAACGGATCGAGATACTCGACAGGGGTATTGTCGTGCATGGAGAAGGAGCAATTTCCGGAACGATCAACATAGTAATCAAAAGCAAATATGAGGGGGGCCAAATTGAGATAGGCATGGCTCGACCAAAACAGGATGGCGGCAATGCAGATAATGGAAGCGCCGTTTGGACAGGCAATTGGGGGCAGGGCCGCATTCTGGTCGGAGCCGGCACCCTGTCACGTGAAGAAGTGCGTGACGCCAATCGTGACTTCAGCCGTGCTTCATGGACAGATAACGGTTCCTATGAAGACACTCAAGGTGTCTCAATCATAGGCAATACCCTCATCGTTCCCAACCAGGGATTTCATGCTATCGGCGACTGTAAAGAAGAGATCTATACCGGTGTTCTGACGTTCCGGAATGGAACTGTGTGCGGTTATCCCTTTGCCAATGTCAAGTGGGTCAATGGTTATCAGGATCATTCGCGGAATAACGTGATTCTCGCCTGGGAACAACCCCTTGAAAATAACTCCAGCATGTATCTTGAAACACGGGCAGTACAGGGTGATTCGTTTTTTGTCTACGCTCCTTCGGCCGGCAATTTCCAGATTCAGCCAGTCGGCAGTGTACGAGACCGATTGTTCCAGGCCGTGCCCGACCTTGAGAACAATTTGGGCAACAGCGACGTTGAGCTATACCATCGTTTCGTTTCAAACGGAAATCGCGAGTGGAAGACCGACTTGACGGAGAACGACATTGCGCTCGGGATTCGAAGCAGTACGCATGGCAACGGCATTGGATATGACCTGCATGTCCTTCAATACAGGCATAAAGAGGTTGAGAAAGGCGAGAATTTCGTGAGCGAGAGTCTGGCGATCTCGCAAATCGAGAGCGGTGCCTATGACATCGCAAGCCCATTAACCCCTGAAGACCCGACCGCTCACAGGCAGGCCGTCCGTGACATTACCTTGCGAATGAACCATGTAACCGTCCGTGAACATACGAAACTGGGCGCTCGTTTCAACGGACTGTTTTCCGAGATTTCGGGGGGCAACATTCAATGGACAGGCGGCGTTGAGTTCATGGAAACTGACTGGAGCGACGTTTACGATTACCGAAATCTGGATGGTGACTTTCATGAGCCAACCGATGTCATCGGTAGCGCTGGAGCATCCTCTGTCGGCGAACGTTCCCGGATTTCGGCATTTGCAGAGCTGTTTCTGCCCGCATCTTCGGCATGGGGCATGTCCCTGGGATTCCGCATGAATGACTATGACGATGTTGGAGAAACCGCTTCCAGGAGAATTGCGAGTCGATATCGTTTCAATGACGCCTTTCATGTACGTGCCTCCTGGGATGATGGAGAAGGTCCTCCGGACCTCAATGACATGCATCGGCAGGAAGGCCTCTCTTATCCTGTGGTTTGCTCCCCTGTCTGTCGTCAAGTGGAGGTGGTAAGTCGCGGAAACCCGCATCTTGCTCCTGATTCCAGGGAACGTCTCAAGATCGGGGCAACGGCAAGGATTGATAAATTCACGTTCGATCTGGATTGGTTTTCCGTGGAAAACCTGGACCAGGCAGGATCGGTATCACCACAGGTCATCGTCGACGAGGTTGATGCCGGCAGACAATTGTCCGGCACGGAAGTCCGCCGCGTAGGAGGAGAGATCGTCCAGATCGTGAATCCGGTCATTCAGGTCAGCGATACCAAGGCAAGAGGAGTTTCTCTGCATTCCAGCGCAAAATGGGGAACTTCTCATACGGACTTTTCCGTTGATGTCCATGCCCTGCATACAACACACTTCGAAAACCGGGTTCTTGGCATAAAAAGCCCTGAAGATTATCCGCGCAACCGAATTCATGCGATTTTGCGCGCGGCCAGAGACAATACGACCGTGAGCTGGAATATCCACTCGGTTTCGGGATACTGGAACAATACTCGAACTGGTCGCTACAACCGCTGGACCGGACACGACATCGCGGCTCAGTGGAAAAACGCGTTTGGTCACCAGGGTCTTGTCCTGACCGGAGGAGTGTTGAATGTCGGAAACGAAGGACCTGCCCTGGATTCGTCGTCCGACACCAATCCCGTACTGACGAACGATTCCGTGTATGGCCGGACAGTATTTCTTACCGCAAAACTGTCATGGTAGCAGGGTGTTGGCAAGCCGACTACATGCGGTCATAAAATCTTGCTATCACGACTGGAATCAGGTACTCTCGCCCCCTCGCCCAAGTCACAATGGCTACGTAGCTCAGCTGGTTAGAGCACATCACTCATAATGATGGGGCACAGTTTCTCCATCTATCAGCATGAATCCTTTGAGGAGATGCTGGAGCATGCCAGGAAAGAATTGGAAGTTGGCAAGGAGTACATACAATAATGAAAATGAACGAGAAACTACTTGTAAAGGTCGGCAATTCCGTTTTTCGCGAGCCGACCGATACTTGGGACCAGTACAGGCATGATTCCATTTTCGTCAATGACAAAGCCTTGTACGGCACGGCGCCTGCGCCCAGCAACATTTGCGGCTGGATCCTCTTTCACGGGCATGAACACCGCCATGAGTACGGCAAGGTTGCCCTGGGCCCGGTTGATCGGGCCCATCGCGTGGCAAAGGAAATTGCAGGCCTGACGGACCAACAGGCGGATGCCCTGTTCAACACCGATGTGCCGGAGGCCAACGGCAACCTTGCATCGGCAGTTGTATACCACCTGCTGGAAACCGGGGTCGTGGACTGGACCATAACACCGCCACCGACAGATCTTGAACTGTTTAATGCCCAGTGTGCGAGAATGGGAATCCGCTTTCGCAAATATTCAAGATCAATCGGCAAATTCATCCGGTCATTAAAAATAAACAGGAGAAAAAAATGATAGAGAAGACAATAATGGGCGAGAGAAAACGTGGAAAAACGCGTTTGGTCACCAGGGTCTTGTCCTGACCGGAGGAGTGTTGAATGTCGGAAACGAAGGACCTGCCCTGGATTCGTCGTCCGACACCAATCCCGTACTGACGAACGATT
>JAJEAV010000047.1 GCA_022822625.1 Gammaproteobacteria bacterium
GGCTTGCTATACCCATCTCAGAGAACAGCAGGATACTGCTTGCAGAACCGGTTGTCAGGCTCGCCTTTCCTGTCCGTACGCCAGTGATTTCAGGTATCATCCCGATCAGACAGGATTTCATATGAATGCCTACATCAAGACCATGTCCAGGCATTTTTGACATCTGTGCGGTTCGTATGCTCAATCACCATCGAGCAGTTTGCAATACTCGCTTTGGATACAAAATACTGTAGGGAATCATATGACCTATCAGCTCGGAATTGATACAGGGGGAACCTATACTGACGCAGTGATTGTTGATACTGCAAAACAGATGATTGCCAAATGCAAGAGTCTGACCACCCCGTTTGATCTGGCCGAGGGTATCGAACACGCACTCAATGGGTTGGGTGAAATAGACCTTCAGACTATTGGTCTGGTTGCGTTGTCGACCACCCTGTCGACCAACTCGGTGGTTGAAGGCCGCGGATCGCCGGTCGGTGTTATTCTGGCTGGCTACAAGCCCCGACAGGTGAAGCAAAGCGGGCTGACTGAAATCCTGGAAGACAGGATGATCTCGATTATCGATGGTGGGCATGGTGCGACTGGCGAAGAGCTGGTTCCACTTGACGAAATCAGGCTGGAAAAACTGATAGCAGGATATGGGAACAAGGTTTCCGCATTTGCAGTCTCGTCGATCTTTTCCATTCGCAATCCGGAACATGAAATAAGGATTCGGGAAAAGATCCATACCATCTCGGGCAAGCCGGTGGCATGCGGACATGAACTGTCCAGCAGTCTCGGTGCCCCGAGACGGGCTCTCACCACAGCCATGAATGCCCGGATGCTTCTGTATATCCAGAAATTGATCGATTCTGTCGAACGCATTCTCGCCAGAAAATCGATCCGTGCACCGCTGATGATTGTCAAAGGAGACGGGTCCTTGGTGAATGTCCAGATTGCCCGCAAGTATCCGGTCTCGACAGTATTGTCAGGGCCTGCTGCAAGCGTGATTGGCGCATGTGCGCTGAGCGGAAAAAAAGATGCCGTAGTAGTTGACATGGGTGGCACCACAACGGATATCTGTGTAGTCTCGAAAGGTCGCCCTGATTTGTGTCATGATGGTGCGAGAATCGGTGACTGGCAGCCAATGGTTGAAGCCATCCGGGTAATTTCGATTGGGCTCGGGGGTGATAGCGAGTTGCGGTTCAAGGCCGGTATGGAAATTTCCGAGCGACGGATTGTGCCGATCAGCCTGTTGGCCTATCAATATCCTCAGGTTCTTGACAAACTGTATTCCCAGTATCGTGCTGGACCGACTCCCCGCAACAACAAGTTTGCCCTGCAGCTTCAGATGAACAGCGTCTTGATTGACAATCTTGATCCAACAGAGAGAGAGGTTTGGGAGTCGCTCGGGCAGGGGCCGGTTGAACTGGATTGTCTGGCTAGCACTGATCGCATGCGCTTGCGAGCCCTGGCCCGCCTTGAGCGTATGGGACTGGCGGTTTACAGCGGATTTACTCCTTCGGATGCCACCCACGTGCTCGGCATGAGTCAGCACTGGAATCGTGAGGCTGCCATCATTGGCGCCAAAATCTGGGCACGACAGATGCGGCACCTTTATGGGTTTGGCAACTGGGCAGACGATGATGCCGTTACTCCGAGTCAGCAGATATTTGATACTGTTACCCAGAAGATCAGCCAGAAACTGATTGAGGCTGGGTTGCACCAGCTGGAAAAACTATCCGAAGCACAGACCGGCAAATTGACCAATATCCTGACAGATATCATATTGAATCCTCAATTTCAGGGGTCCGGAAAACCGCTATTTGAACTCAATTTCTCTCGAAACCATTCTGTGATTGCTGTTGGCGGTCCGGCCAGGGATTATTTTCCGGATGTTTCAAGGCGTCTGGGGGTGAGTCTTGAATTGCCGGAGCATGGAGAGGTCGCAAACGCAGTCGGTGCGGCATTGGGTGCAGTAGTACAAACCTCACGGATCAATGTGACTCAACCTGAATTCGGAGTGTTTTACCTGTTTCACAAGGGTCAGCCGATGTGCTTTTCCAATTTGCAGGAGGCGGTGAACATTGCAGAGAATATGGCCAGGAAGGAAGCGGAAAGTCTGGCGATGGCGGCAGGTGCAGACGGAATTGAAACCAGCATTGAATATGACGCCAATCATGTCAAGCACGATTTGGACGGAGAGTTGTTTGTGAGCACGACGATAACCGCAATTGCTACCGGGTATCCGAGAATGATCCTGGCAGAATGATGAACCGATCCGGATTGATGGTAGCTTGTGATATCAGGAAAATGAACCCGTTAACCGGATTCTTGCCTGGTCTCAGATTTCCGTATATTCGCGTCTGTATGGCACCTCATCAACATCCATCGGTTTGTTGAAATCCCGGGCATACAAGTGCCCGGCATATACTGCAGCTGCAATGGTTGACGGTGCAAGGCAATCGCCGATTCGCGTGACTGAATGCACGTCTCGTTGCCGCATGGCCTCGGGGTCGTCGTTCAGGTCAAAATACAACTGGTAATCTGGCTGCCTCGCCGTTACCAGAATCAGGCCATGGATGAACAGACTTCGTTGTTCCTGGCTGACTACATGCTGAATTATGGCTTCCTGTTCCTTCAGCGAGATAAGTGCGTGTTTTTCAATCAACCGCACACCCAGATCAAGTAGACGCTTTTCGATAAAGGTCTGTTCAAGGGTATTTTGGGTCCAGGCCGAGACATTGGCTTCAGGCGTGACCAAGGTCACCTGACATCCATCTGATGCCAGTTTTTCGGCAGTCACGCCCCCCATATAGTAATGATCATCATCGAAAATCAACACGGAATCAGAAACATTCTGACCGTCCATGATCTGATCCGGTGTCAGTCGGGTCACACTACTGTCGATTTTAAGGGGTGTACGGTATGTGCGGCCGATACCCTTAGCATTCCATGTTGATCCGGTTGCACAGAGAATATGTTGGCACTTCAACTCATCGGCCAATTCAAGAACCTGCTGTTTATCCAGCTTGCTCTCAAGATACATCTCAACATTCCTCATACGCTGGATTTGCCCCAGTCGGTAGTCAACGACCCTTCGCCATTCGGAAAGTCCGGGTAGACGGGATTCCCGTGCGACCCGCCCGCCCGCATGTCGGGATGCTTCAGCAAGTACTACACGGTACCCCCGCTTGCCGAGGGACATTGCCGCTTCAAGCCCGGCAGGCCCTGCACCAATAACCAGAATCGAATCTTCCGAGCTTTTGGGTGCAATTTGTTCGGGGTGCCAGTTTTTTCGATATTCCTCGCCCATGGTCGGGTTCTGGGTACAGCGTATGGGCGACATGGTCATATCGCCCGATACACAGATATTGCAACCGATACATTCTCGGATATCCTCAAGCCTGCCCTGACGGATTTTCTCCGGTAGAAAGGGATCTGCGATAGAAGGCCGGGCCGCCCCAATCATGTCCAGCACCCCACGCCTGACCTGATCGATCATGGTTTCGGGAGATGTGAAACGGCCAACCCCAACCACTGGCTTGCCGGTTATCTGTTTCACAAAGGCAATATACGATTCCTGATCGCCTTCATTTGCGAAACGGGAAGACTTGGAGTCATACATCCAGTCCGAAATATTCACATCCCAGATGTCTGGTAAATCAGCCAGCATCTCCACGACATCACGGCCCTCGTCCTCGCTTAGGGAATCCTGCCCCGGAAATTCCCGGACCGCGAATCTGAGAGCAATCCCGCACCGGTCACCAACCGCATCACGCGTGTCATCAAGGACTTCGCGCAACAGGCGAGCCCGGTTTTCCAGAGAACCGCCATACTCGTCGGTTCGATTATTGAACTTGTGCGAAAGAAAATGTGACAACAGGGACAGGCCGTGTGCTGCATATACATAGACGATATCAAAACCGATATCTCTTGCGCGAACCGCAGCGCGTCGATGCCAGCGTCGGTAATTGGCAATATCTTCGCGCGTCATCCTGTACGCTTGCACAGGGTCCAAATTGGTTGCCGGAATCATCTCGCCAACGGCCATCAGTGGCAGACGACTGTGTCGATTGGTCGCCTCATGTCCATTGTGTGTGATTTCAATCGCCGCGAGAGAGTCGTGCTCGTGAATCGCATCCACTGTCAAGGCCAGTCGATGCATGTCCTTCTCATCCCAGAGTCGTCCTTCAATATATGGAGAGACATCTGTGCTTGGATGGATATCCACCTCCTGGGTGGACACGACCCCCCATCCACCTTCGGCCTTGACACCACGCATTGCAGCCTCGGCTTTGGGAAATACATAGCCCAGTCCATTGCAATGCGGAACCTGATAAAACCGGTTGCGCGCCGTGACCGGGCCGATTTGAACCGGCTCGAACAAAACGTCATAACGGGAATCGTTCATTCCACGCGAATTCCTGAAATCAGACATACCATGCATACTCCCGAATCTCGCGACCCTTGAAAGTGTTGTATTCCTCAAGTTTGCAGGTCGTGTACACCCTTATATACTGTTCTCCAAGATAATCAGCCAGAAATTGACTTTTTCTGGACAGGTTGATTGCCTGATCAATCTCGGTTGGGATAGCGTTGCTTTGACTGACCACAGTATTGCCGATAGTTGGTGGTCCCGGGTCGATTTTCTGTTGAATGCCATAATGGATACCGGCCAGAATTGTCGCAACCAGGAGATAGGGATTTGCATCAGCGCCCGCGACCCGATGCTCAATACGTCGTGCTTCAGGGCCGCTCTTCGGAATACGAAATGCAACGAAACGATTCTCGAATCCCCAGTCATCGCGGACCGGTGCGTAGGAGTCCGGCCTGAAGCGCTGATAGGCGTTCACATTCGGGGCAAAAATCCCCATGCTCTCGGCCATTGTCTTGCGTACGCCACCCAGAGAATATCGCATCAGGTCACTGATCGAATCCATTTCTCCATATTGCCCATCTCCCGCAAACACATTCTTTCCGCTTTTATCCAGTAAGCTGACATGAACGTGCAAACCACTGCCGGACTGTTCGGAGAACGGTTTTGCCATAAAGGTAGCACGCATATTGTGTGTGCGTGCTACACCCTGAATGGTTCTTCGCAACATTACATACTGGTCAGCCGCCAACAGTGCATCATCAACGTGATGCAGATTCAGTTCAAACTGTGCCGGGGAATATTCCTTGGAGATCGCGCTGATTCGAATACCCTGATCCTTGCAAACTGAAACCACCTGATCAAAATAGCTGCTATATTCCTCGATTTCATCAATGCTGTAGACCTGGGTTGCGGTCGGTTGCTGACCGGTCGATGGCAAGTGAGCGGGCACTGGGCCGGTTTCATCATCCATATCAGGCTCAAGCAGATAAAATTCCGGCTCGAAAGCCACAACCGGGCGCAAGCCAAGCGAGTCAAACTGGTCAAGCACCCTCCTTAGTACATTGCGCGGTTCATAGTAGTAGGGTGTACCATCCAGTTCTTTCAGGGTCAACATCATCTGGGCAGTTGGCAACTCGGTCCACGCACATGGAGCCAGGGTCTCAACAATCGGCATCGCAACCTCATCAGGATCACCATCCGAATATCCGAGATTCTCGGGATCTTCCGAATCACCGTTGACGGTCAACAGAAAGGTTGAGCCGGGTAGCATCATTCCGGCATGAAACAGTTTGCCTGCTTCTTCGATTGGATATCGTTTGCCGCGGATGATGCAACTCAAGTCTGATATATATGCATCCAGATATCGGGTCTGGGGATATCGCTTCAGATATTGCTTGAGAATCGACGAGTCTGGTTGAGTGGATATCACGGATTACTCAGTACTTGGATGTATTTACAGGCCTCTGTCACGCAGACAGGGGCCAGTACCCTAATCCATAAATTGAAAACATGCAAATACATCCAACGTCTTGTATACCGTGGTTTTCATATGGGTCTGGTATTTCACCTAATCGGTGATTTGAAGTTTGGAGTTGAAACTCACGGCACATAAATGCCTTGTACCTCTATTAGAAACAAGGTTTTCCAGATTTGCCAGAAAACCGATTCGTGTATCACATAACTTTATGAATCATCTTGAAAAAATCACTTGTCAGGTTTAGTTTGCTCGCAATATTTTTTTGTTCTTTTGCAAGAATTTTTTCCATTTTTTTCTATAATGAATCAGCATATGACAATCTACATAAAAGCTGCCAACAAAAACTATGATCGAAACACAAGATAAAAAACCATTTTTTTCTTGAGGATTAATGCCGAAAAAAGCTTGATTGATTACAATGAGTACTAGGATAAGCTTGACCGCAATCAAGGCAACGCAGAATATATTGTGATACCCTGGCATCCACAAGAGTCCAGTGATTCCGGGCTTCCCGAATGGATTGTATGCCAGTGGGAAAAAGGCGTCATCATCCTCTTTGCTATTTCGAGCTTTCATGGCATGGGCGAGTACCCGGATTCGACTAGTGGTAGCTTGGTCTCTCCTGAAACCATAAGCCATGTTTACTATCCATGCTATTGCAAGCGACAACAGGACCATCGATAACACAAAGGATGAATACAGAAGGTTTAGGTGCATCTTATCGGAGTCGCTTGACCCATTTTGCAACGCATATCCAAAGCCAACCAGAACAGTAATGAGAACAGCTAAAACCTGTACAAACATTCTTTGATGATGATTCTGATTCTGAGCAAATTGCTCATGAAATGAGAACGCAAGTTTTTCGGCAAGCTTTGATTTTTCTTCACTCATTTGTATTTATTTTCGAGTAGATACTGTAGGACATTAATTCCTAGAATAGAGAAATCAACGAACAATCGCAATGCTTCCATGTCGGGTTTAGATTTCAAGCGAGAAATTGAGTCGTTGTCTGGATGCATGATTTTCAAGGGCGAGATCAATTAGCCTGTCAATCAATTCATCATAAGCCAATCCGCTCTCCGCCCACAATCTGGGATACATGCTGATCGGGGTGAACCCCGGCATGGTGTTGACTTCATTCAACATGATATTTCCCGAGTCTCGATCAACAAAGAAATCAATCCGTGCAAGGCCTTTTCCACCAATCGTGCGGAAAGCTTCAACAGCAAGCTCCTGTATCCGAACGGTTGTATTTGAATCAAGTGGGGCGGGTACTGCATACTCGGTCTGGTCATCCAGATATTTTGTCTC
>JAJEAV010000016.1 GCA_022822625.1 Gammaproteobacteria bacterium
GGCGGCAGGTGCATACTTTACCACCAGTTGTCCCTGGTTGTCGTAGCGTGCCAGTTCCCGTGGTCCGTGATGGATCGACAGGGATTCGTCCGCATATTCCAGCACCTTGACCTTGACGTAGTGGCAGCGGTATCGGTCTGCGGGAATCCGGAGTGTCAGGCCCTTGTACTGTACGCAGTTGTCCTGTCCGACCGTTCGTTCCCGGTGTTCACACAGGATGTCGTCGAGTACCGCAAGATCCGGGCAGGGCACGAACGCACAGCCCGGTGCCCGGGGCGGTCGCATGAATTCGGCGTTGAAGTTGGCCAGGTAGTCATTACGGAGGTAGGCATTGGCCTGTTCCATGTCGGTGATACCAGCCGCTGCGAGTTCCTTGACCAGGCGATCCTGGTGAGTCTGGAAGGCACGTTCCGAACGTCCCCGGGCCTGTGGTGAATAGGCCGCGATCATCTCGACCCCGAGCTGCTTCATGGCGCGGCCGAACTGGGTGGGGTGCTTCCTGTCGACCTTGCCTCCGGCCTCGGGCGTGTGCCAGTAATGACTGACCCGATCGGTATACAGGGAGCAGAACAGGCCTTTCGACTCGATGACCTCGCGCACTCCGCGCAGGGAACTACGGGTTCCCTCCTGTTCGCAGAAGAACATCGAGTAGTGCTCGTTGGTGGCATCGTCCATGGTCACGATCCGGTCCCAGACCTTGCCGGGTACCCACTCGTGGGTACTGCCGTCCTGATGGATCATCATGCCCGGCAACGGCGATGCCTCCCGGCGCTTGCGGTGCCCGCCACGCCGGGACCCGCGCTTCACTACACCGTGCGACTGCAGGGTGTTCTTCACCCAGGTGTAGCTCCGGGTCCCTTCGGAACGGCGGTACCAGGCGTGGTAGTGTCGCACGTTCCAGCCCTCATAATTCCGACGGTACTGCTCGACCACCTGAATCACCTCATCCACCAGTGCCCTGAGATGGGACACCTCGTTCACCCTCCGGTCCAGCAACCCTTCGTAGCTCTCCTCCTCGTAACGGCATACGTAACGCCGAAAGGTGCGCGAACATACTCCCAGTATGGATACCGCCTCTTCCTGGGTCAGACGCCTGTCCGTCCAGTCTTCATGGGCCTCTTCAAATCTCATCAGTCTGGTCTCCTCTAGCCATTTTGCCCGCTTCATGATCTCTCCAGAAAGTGGACAGTTTATGTGCTCGCAACAGTTGATGCGCAACCATGTCGTTATGCTAATATAGTTGGATTATGAATGCAGAAACCCAGATAGGACGCCGCTTGTTGCCGACCGGCATCCAGACTAGGTTTTTATTGATTATCTTGCAGGTAGCCAAAGGTAGCAAAGGTAGCATTAGTGCGATATTTGACCCGCACCCATAAGACATTGCCGAAACCTTCAAAAAAGATTTGTTGGCATGACGGATATCTGCATTGGCTTAACAGGCCTTTTGCAAATGCAGTCTCAACTGCCGGGCATGGTGCGAAGCTTGCTCTCTGCTGAAGGTAAGCTCTGCTGAAGGTAAGGAGTTTTTGTTGAGTTTCAAGCGCGGCAATCCAGACTGGGATCTTTTGCCAATTCCTTATGTTCAGAAACTTCCGACGATACAATGGAAAAGTACTAATGATAACAAGCGGGTCCCCAAACCCATATCAGATTTCCATGCCCGCTATTGGCGATGACTTGGGGTCGCTAGGGAGAGAATTGCCGCGGGATACTCAATAGGGTAGGGACGGGTACTATGTACACAATAGCAACATTAAATTCCATGAAAGTGAAGGGTGAGAAGATCGTTTGTGTCACCGCATATGATTATTCGAGCGCCTATGCTGCGAGCGGGGCTGGAGTCGAACTGATTCTGGTTGGCGATTCCCTGGGGATGGTTATTCATGGTCATGACAGCAGTCTACCGGTTACCATTGGTGACATGGCCTATCACATGCGATGCGTCAAGTCAGGTAATCAGAAATCCTTCCTATTGGCGGACCTGCCATTTATGAGTTACTACAGCGAATCCAAGAGTCTGGAGAATGCTGCAATCCTCATGCGTGAAGGTGCACAAGCCGTCAAGCTCGAAGGTGGGGCATGGCTCGCTGAATCCACCCGATTGTTGACCGAAAGAGGCATACCCGTTTGTGCACACATGGGTCTGACTCCGCAGTCCGTGAATCACCTGGGCGGGTACAGAGTGCAGGGTCGCGACCCCGCAAAACGTCAGGCGATTATCGATGAAGCATGTATACTGCAGGATGCCGGGGCTTCAATGATCCTGATCGAATGTGTCCCGGAGTCACTCGGAAAGGAGTTGACGCAAGCGCTTGACGTACCTGTAATCGGTATTGGCGCAGGCGCATCTACCGATGGCCAGATTCTTGTATGGCATGACTTACTGGGCTTTTATCCAGGCAAGAAGGCAAAATTCGTAAAGAATTTCCTTGTCGGAAACCGCGGAGGCATTCAAGGTGCGCTTGCTGAGTATGTCCGACAAGTCAAGTCGGGAGAATTTCCGGACCAGGAGCACAGCTATGCCTGATACCGGAGCGGGGTACGCAAAGTTGTCTAATCCAGAAACACGATTGCAGGAAGTTTTGAGCAATGGTTGACCTTAAACGGGATGGGCTATTCCAGATGGCTCCGGTTACCTTGTTGAAAGCAAGGATGCCCGAGCACAAGAAAATCAATCCACAACTTCTCAGTTTGTTTCATCAATATCGTGACCAAAACCCACAAAAGACAATTGGTAGCTATGTCAGCCCCGACAATTTCGCGAAAGACCTTGATCATCCGGCACTCAATGCCCTGAGGGAGTTCATTGCCAGAAATGTCTTCAAAATTGCCCGACACCTCAATCAGGGCGTGTGGAAACGCTTCGGTGTGGAAAATGTTCGTATCGACTTGACAGGGCTCTGGTTTCAGATATGCAATGAATCCGTATTCCATGAAACACATGTGCACGGCAATTGTTCATGGTCAGGGGTTTACTATGTGCAGTCAGGAAATGCCAGTCGTGATGATAAGGATCGACTCGAAAACGGCATGTTGAACGGCGTGACCCGTTTCTATGGTCCTGACCTCGAGCACAGTGCAGGTGGTCATGGAGATTGGGGAAACGTATATCTCCACGATTATCAAGCCACCAGTTATCCGAACGATGGAACCCTGGTGGTGTTTCCATCACACCTCAAGCATATGGCCTTTCCATACCGTGGCGAGATAGACCGAGTAATTGTTTCGTTTCACGCCCAGGTCAATGGTACCAAGGATATCGAATATAACTATGGCTTTGACTGATTGATCGACTGGATGACATCGCTGGTTGGTCAAGCGGGTTTTTCGGTGCTTGGCCTACCGGACAAGGCCAACATGTTTTCGATCTTGTCGACACAATATCGTCTGTCAGTTTCGATTGATTACTCAGGACGTCTTGCTCTGTCCATCCTTGAATAGCACTACAATCGCTTCCAGAAATTCCGCAATCTTTTCCGGATCGGACTCAAGTTCTACCCATTCGAACTCGCTGATCTTCCTGCCGCGACTGATTTCTCTGCGCTCGATAGAACGATGGGATACATAAACCGCGGTCTTGTCTTCCCCCATTCTTGCAAAACGTAACCGATACCGATGCATCGCCTCGCCTCCACGAGTTAATGTATCCAGCACTGTCTTGGCCAGCCTCAGGGCTTCCGGCTCGTCTTCATCAGTAACCCGGGAACTCCTGACCCACTCGGTTTCCATCAATCCCGCCTCCGGGTTGTGATTCACTAGATCAATACCGCTGATTGCCCAGTATTCAACAATTGATTCCCAGACCAGTTGCACATCAGAGTCGACTTCAAGCCACAGTCTGTCTCCTTCTCTTGCGATTCGTGCATCCTTGACCGGGGGCAACACCCTGAAAGTCTCAGGGTTATAGCGTGCAATCTCTTGTTTGACTGAATCGCTGGATGTATTCAGGATATTCTCTGGCAGAATCAGCGGTTGAACAGGGATCGGTTTGTAGAGCTCACCGCGCGGTCTGGATGATCGAATGTTGTTGAACAGGGAGCCAGCCGATGAATTGCTGTCAGGGTCGATTTTTTTCGGGTCTGAGCGCTGATTCTCTTTGCTCTTTTCCGCATTGCCACAGGAGGCTAATGCCAGTGAAACAAGAACACAGACGAGTATCTGGATGATTTTTGATTGCATGTTGGCGTAAAGAAACGGGTCCTGGGTTTTGGAATTGCCGCCGTTCATGAATAGGTCGGCTGAACGAGCAGAAGTGATTGGTTCGTACATGGATGCGTTCCGATGGATTTATTGTACTCTCACTTGCACAATCTGGTGAAAAATTTTGGCCCGTATTTATCCAGATTGCCTGTTTCAGCCCAAGACTGCATCCTACCTCTGTACCATGTTCAGTCGCTCAATTATATCCTGTCAGTTCCATGTATCCCCGGCCTGAAATTTCCTGACTACCAGACTGCCCACGTACCTCTACTGCACCTTCATAGTATCGGAACAGTAAATTCATTTCCTGATTGGGCATGAGACTATCAACCTCAAGGCCGATCATTTCCTGTGCAGATTCTAGACTCAGCTTCCACCCGATCGGATACTCGATTCCCGTTTCTGGGCTAGTCCAGCTTCTAGTCGGGATCATCTCAATCACGTCAAGCGGTATTTTTCCCTGCTTCGGGCCAATCAATACGGCATGGCGATAAGGATTACCTTGTTCTTGTCGGATCTGAAAGGCCATGATCTTTTTACCATTACCCAGATGCAGGGCAAACCAGTCCCATCCGGTCTGACTGTCCTGAAGAAGTGTGCTTGACCACTCACGGTCCATCCAGGTTGTGCCAAGGACCTCAAACGTCTCCCCGTCAATTCGGATCTGCCCCGAAGTATCCATGTCCGGATACGAATAATAATGAGAAGCAGATTTTCCCGTATGGCTCTTTCGGCTGTAACCGCTCTCGCCCTGAAGCACCGGTGCCGTTTTGCTCTTGACAGATAGATCAATCGAAAAACCATCGCCCCCAGCACTCAAATCAAGTACCAGCCGATCCGGATCAAGCGGTTCGGTCTCTGTCGCATGCCAATTGTGCAGCCATACCCGGAACGGTTGAATCTTCACGCCAGCGAGACCCAGCGACTGACGTGACATATCCTGCTCAAGGAAAAACCTTTCGGATTCAATATCACTGACCGCCAGATGTGCCATCCACGTCTGATCGTTGTTCCATGCATTCTGAATCTCGGAGCGAGAAGCATTTGCAAACCGAAAAAACGTCAACTGATAACCAAATTCGCGACCCTCTTGCGATTTCAGGTTGCCTGTAAAATACCACCACTCATGGCGAAAGTTCTCATGTGCGTCATGGTCCTCAGGAAACCGAATGATCTTGTCTGGGCTTGCATGATCATAATCCTGACTGCCAGCGGAATCCGATAACACACCGGAGAGAAACCGGGTGGGTTCCTTTTCGGCATCCTGACTGTCCATTCGATTTGTCAGTATGAAGCCGATAGCCAGAAGACATATAACGCCCAAAACGACTCTACTCATCGCGTAGTCCCGCTGTAATGGGTGTTCGCCACATGCGCATGGCCGGATATATTCCTGCCGCTGTAGCCGACAGGGTAGAGATGCCAACAGCCGCCAGAACCAGCATCGGGTCAATATGAGTCATCATGGTCCAGCCGAACGATCGGACATTGATCACTTCAATCAGGGACAGACACAGCATCAACCCAACCGGAATCGCAATCAGTCCTGCCAGAAAACCCGTAATTGAAGCCTCGGCGATAATCTGCATGGCGAGTTGAACTCGACTGAATCCAACAGCCTTGAGTTTTGCATTCAGTGAAGAACGTTCAAGCTGTAATGCAACTAATGAAAATATCATGCCGGTCATGGCAACCAGCACGGTTAGCCAGCGCAGAATGTCCGTGACTTCAAATGTCCGATCAAAGATATTGAGGATTTGTTCACGGAGTTCTCGATTGGACCGGATCAGCAATTGTTCTGGAGCAGCTTCTAGATTGCCGATTGCCTGCTTCATGTCCGAGAGAATGACTCCGGGATCAAGCATCATGCTGGCTGTAGTCGGACCCGAATTCGGGAAATATCGATCAAAGTTATTCCAGGATAAGGTTAGCAAGCCATGTTCGCTGGAATAGTCCAGATAAATGCCGATCACCTCAAAGGAAACCTCTCCCTGCGTAGTCGGCAATCGAATATCGTCACCAACCGATATGTCATGCCGGTTTGCAAAAGATTCTGTAATTAGGACAGTTCGTGACTGATTGAACCGATCCCAGAGGTCTGCTCCCGGCGGGGACAGGATCATGAAGCCATGAAATGAAGAAGGACTGATATCCATCGCCAATAGATCGTGTAAGCCAAGCTCGGATTGTATGGATATTCGTGTACTGTATCCGGTGCTCTGAATGCCATCCACAGTGGCCACTTCAGCACGGAAGGATTCGGAAAAATAGGGTTCGCCCGGCATCGTACTCACCACATACAGATCCGAGCGCATATAATGGCTGATCCAGTTATCCACCGAGTAACGAAAGCTGTCAACCATCAATGCCACACCCAGGGAAGCACTGACTGCCAAAGACAGGGCAATGGCCGAAATTCCGGTTCGACTGAGATGTGAGCGAATATTGATTATTGCCGTTTTCGCAACCAGCCCCAGTGTGCCGCCGGCCAGCGGGCCGAGAAATCGACAGATATGGTAGATCAGCCAGGGCGTGCCTGCGGCAGGCCCCAGCACCAGTAGGAACAAGCCGGCAAAAGCGATAGCGAGAGACTGCCCGGAAAACATCAAGATCAGGGCACCCAGCCCAAAACAGCCGATTGCGACCGGAAGCATCTTGCGTGAGAGCATGAGGGCCTTGCCCTCTTCCAATGTACGTTTGGAGAGTGTCTGTACGGTGACGTGTCCTGCCTCCCGAATCGGAACTGCTCCGGCAATTGCCGTGCCCAGAAACCCCATTACTACGGATTTCAGAATTGTTTCAGTAGGCAACTCGAGAGTGCCGTGTGCCACATCAAAATATAGAATATTGATGGTGTCGGTCACCAATCCCAGCATCAGCGTAGACAACAGGTACCCCAGGCCAATGCCCATTGAAATACCAGACAAGGCGATGATGGAGAGTTCCGTACCAAGCATGCGGGCGATTTCATGATGGGTGTAGCCAATGGCTCTTAACTGAGACAACAGATTGCGTCTGCGGGCGATCTGAAATACGGTCGAACTGTAAATCAGGAACATTGCAACCAGTAGAGTCAGATACCCAAGTGCCGCCAGATTGGTCCGAAATGCACGGGTCATGTCCTTTTGGGCAGTATGGCGGGTTTGCAAATCAATCAGGCGTACCGAGTCCGGTAGAAGTATCTGAAGGGTGTGCGAATCGACTTCGGAATCAAGTCTGAAATCAATCCGGGTGAGCAGGCCTACCCGGTTCAAAAACGCTTGTGCCCACATGATATCGGTAACCAGAAAACCTTCGGCATGCATGTCCGATTGGCCTGATTCGTCGAAAACTTCACCTGCTACCGTAAATTCCTGTTGACGGCCTCCATAGTAAAGGGTCAGGGTTGACCCAATTGGCCACGTTTCCGTATTCGGTACGTGAATCGGCCACGCTATCCCGATTTGTTCCGTGTATTTGTCGCCTAGCAAAGCGGATTCCCGAATCCGGTAATCACTGAGTGGGTCAATGCCCAGTAGTTGCCAGGCCTGGCCGTCCTCATGAACCTGAACCTCCGCCTGGACGATCGGTGCAGTATTTGGGAATCTCCCATCCAGCCTGATCGCGGCATAGATGTTCTCGTCCAGTCCTGTAGCATCGCCTACGACCTGATGTGTGGCCAGCCCCGAACTGAGTCGGTTGGCCCGTTCGAATTCACTGAGGGCAGAATGGCTCGTGATATCGACCCCTACAATCGCGGCCACTCCAATAGTGACACTCAACACGGTCAGGAGCAACGGACCCGGAGATTTTTTCTGTTCCCTCAGGAAAATTTTCAGCAACGTAGCGGTTGCCGAATTCGATACCTCAAATTTACGAATCTTCGTGGAGCCTGCCATTCTTGATCGTGCAATGCCGGTTGGCATATTCGGAAGCACTCTGGGAGTGGGTGGCCATGATCACACAACTGCCATCACTTGAAACCTGACGTATCAGGTCAAGCACTACATGGCCCTGGCAATCATCCAGATTTCCGGTTGGTTCATCGGCCAGAATTAACGATGGTTTGTGAATGGCCGCGCGAATTACCGCGACTCGTTGCTGCTCACCTCCTGAAAGCAAGTCGGGATAGGAATAGGCCTGATGCTCGAGACCGAAGCGTTCCAGCAACGGTAGAATCACCGAGTCATCCGATTTGAGAGAACAAAGCTCGAGGGGTAATCTTAGGTTTTCAATCACATTGAGGGTTGGTATCAAGTTGAAGAACTGGAAAACCAGGCCAATGTGTTTTCTTCGGAATAGAGTTCTTCCGGTTTCGTCCAGGGAAGTCAAATCCGTACCATTGATCACGATGCGACCCCGGTCGGGAATGTCAATCCCTCCAAGCATATGCAGAAACGTGGACTTTCCCGACCCACTAGGTCCGGTAATGGCGACCAGGTCACCTGAATTTGCCGTGAAATCAACGTTATCCAGCACGGTACGGGGGGTATTGGCATCATCAAAAACCCGAGAGATGCCGGCCATCGTGATTACGGAAGAATATTCTGGTCCTGACTGATTCATATGGGTTCAATGAACATTACACTGTCTCCACATCGTACTCACGCTCGGTACTTTGCTGAGTATTTGCAATTCCCAGCCCTTGAGCGGGGAGAAATCGGTGGTACGAATGGATTCCGTGGTCTTCGGTGCCGCCCATTGTCAAGGAAGAATACACGTTCAAATTGGAAGCATGGAATGGGTTATCTTAATTATATCCTTCAAATTTGGCATATTTCATTTGATACTCTTGGCAATCTTTGTCACAATACCCTACGATTAATAAGTAAATAACACCTGATTAATGATCAGGGATTTGTATACCAAACAGGAGACAATGAAATGCTACGATCGTTAAACATCAACCCTGATAAATGTACCGGTTGCCTACAATGCGAAATGGCCTGCTCCTTCGAAAATGAAGGCGTGTTCAACCCCGCAAAATCCCGTATAAAGATATTCACATTTCACGATGAAGGCCGCTTTGTGCCCTACACGTGCACCCAGTGCGATGAAGCCTGGTGCCTACATGCCTGTCCGGTTGAAGCGATCAGGATGAATCGGGAAACCGGAGCCATGGAAATTCTCGACTCGGTCTGTGTTGGCTGCAAGGTTTGTACCATCGCCTGTCCGTTCGGTACCGTCAACTACAACCAGACTACCGGAAAAGTCATCAAGTGTGACTTGTGCGGCGGTGACCCCCAGTGTGCACAAGCCTGCCCTACCGAGGCAATTACCTATGTCGATGCGGATGCTACGGGCCTGGAAAAAATGCGGGCCTGGGCCTCGAAAACCGACAACCAAGCCCACGCCAACTGAAGGAGGACCATCATGAGCTGGACAAGAAGAATTCTAAGAGTCAATCTTACCGAAGGATCAATCAGTGAAGAGCCCCTCAATATGGAGTGGGCAGATCAGTACATTGGTCAACGCGGACTTGCAACCCGCTACTTTGTTGAAGAGACCGACCCCACATGTGATCCACTGGGGCCGGACAATAAACTGATTTTTGCTACCGGTCCCTTGACCGGAACCATGGCTTCAACAGGTGGTCGCTACTCGGTGATTACCAAGGGCCCACTGACCGGAGCCATTGCTTGCTCGAACTCCGGCGGATTCATCGGTGCCGAACTCAAGTCGGCCGGCTGGGATATGGTGATTTGTGAAGGTCGCTCGCCCAGCCCGGTGATGCTGCACATCGTTGATGACAAGGTCAAACTGCTCCCGGCGGACGATCTATGGGGCAAGTCGGTCTGGGATACTGACAGGCTTATCCATGAGAAGCTGCATGACCCGCAAATTCGGATTGCTGCCATTGGACGATCTGCGGAAGCAGGGTGCCTGTATGCTGCGATCATTAATGATTTGCACCGGGCAGCCGGCCGTTCCGGAGTCGGTACGGTAATGGCGTCAAAGAACCTGAAGGCAATGGCGGTGCGCGGTACCCAGGGTGTCGGCAATATCAAGGATCCAAAATCGTTCATGCAAGTGACCGCTGAGCAAAAACAGGTTCTGGCAGAAAATGCGGTCACCGGACAGGGTCTGCCGGCCATGGGAACCCAGGTCCTGATGAACGTAATCAACGAGATCGGAGCATTGCCCACCAACAACATGCGTGAAGTGCAGTTCAAGGATGCCAACAAGATCAGTGCCGAAGCCATGGCGGAACCACGTGATAGCGACGGCAAGCCAAACCTCACTACGAATGCAGCGTGTTTTGGTTGCACTATCGCTTGCGGGCGGATTTCCACGATTGACAAGGGACACTTTACGGTCGAGAACAAACCCGAATACTGGGGTAATTCCGGAGGACTGGAATATGAAGCAGCCTGGGCACTTGGCGCAGATACCGGGGTAGGTGACCTCGATGCCTTGACCTATGCGAACTTCGTATGCAATGAAGACGGTTTTGATCCAATTTCTTTCGGTGCCACCGTGGCAGCGGCCATGGAACTGTTTGAGGAGGGCGTGATCACGACCGGGCAAACCGATGGCATGGAACTTCGCTTTGGTTCCGCAGAAGCACTGGCCTGGTGTGCCGAAAAGGTTGCATCCGGTGAGGGCTTTGGTGCTGACCTGGGTCTCGGCTCAAAACGTCTATGCGAAAAATACGGACGTCCTGAACTTTCGATGACCGTCAAGGGCCAGGAATTTCCTGCCTACGATCCGCGTGGTGTGCAAGGCATGGGTCTGACATATGCAACTTCTAACCGGGGAGCCTGTCACTTGAGAAGCTACACCGTGGCCTCGGAAGTACTGGGCATCCCCGAGAAGACCGATCCCCTGTCAGTCGATGGGAAAGCCGGTCTGGTCAAGGCGTTTCAGGATGCGACCGCAGCAGTTGATTCAACTGGCCTGTGCGTATTCACGACCTTCGCCTGGTCACTGGACAACATTGCTCCGCAAGTGGACGCGGCCTGCGAAGGCGGCTGGACTGCTGAAAAACTGCTGGAGGCGGGAGAGCGTATCTGGAATCTTGAACGCGATTACAACATGCGTGCAGGGTTGACCGGGGCCGATGACAGTCTGCCCAAACGGTTGCTCAAGGATGCTGCCAAAACCGGTCCCGCAGAAGGCAAGGTGGCCGGTCTTGATGAAATGCTGCCGGAGTACTATCAGCTTAGAGGCTGGACACCGGATGGTCAGCTGACTGCCGAGACCCGAAGCAGGTTCGGACTACCGGCATGACCTATGTCATCGTGGGTTCCGGCCCGGCAGGGGTCGTAGCGGCGGAAACCATCTGCAAGCTTGACCCCAACGGCCAGGTGGTGATGGTTGGTGATGAACCGGATCCGCCATACTCCCGTATGGCCATTCCCTACCTGCTCATCAACAACATTGACGAACAGGGAACGTACCTGAGGAAGGATCCGGAACATTTTGGCAACGCCATCAAGCATGTGCACGGGGTCGCCGAGTCGGTTGATGCCGAGGCAAAAACCCTGATCCTCGCCGATGGCCGGAAACTCGACTACGAGGCATTGCTGGTCTCAACCGGTTCCAGGCCGATTCTTCCGCCAGTGCCGGGTATCGATGGTGAACGGGTTACCACTTGCTGGACCCTGGAAGATGCCCGAAAAATCACCGCAACACTGAAGCCCGATGCCTCGGTGGTGTTGATTGGTGCCGGGTTTATCGGCTGCATCATCCTTGAGGCACTGGTCTCCTCCGGTGCCAATCTGACAGTGGTCGAGATGGGAGACAGAATGGTCCCGCGAATGCTCGATGAAACCAGCGGCGGGTTGCTCAAGAAATGGTGTCAGGAAAAAGGCGTCAATGTGATGACCAGTGCACAGGTCGAATCCATTGATCATCATTCGGATAAAGCGGTTGTCAAAATCAGCAATGATCGACATGTTGAGGCAGAACTGGTGATTTCTGCTGCCGGGGTTCGTGCCAATGCCGATTTTCTGGAAGGAACCGAAATAGAACTGAAAAATGGGGCAGTAGCGGTAGATCGCTACATGTGCTC
Organism: Gammaproteobacteria bacterium; assembly: GCA_022822625.1. GTDB lineage: Bacteria > Pseudomonadota > Gammaproteobacteria > Arenicellales > Poriferihabitantaceae > Poriferihabitans. The sequence goes on from JAJEAV010000016.1 coordinate 12,197, forward strand.
ATCGGTGCCGGGTATCTATGCAGCTGGCGATGCCGCCTGCGGTCTTGATTTTTCGACCAGCGACTACTCGGTGCAGGCGATTCAGCCGACAGCCGTGGAGCATGGTCGGGTTGCAGCAGCCAACATGGTCAGGCATGGATCAGTGCTGCATCAGGGCTGCATCAACATGAATGTGCTGGATACCATTGGACTCGTTTCGGTTTCATACGGGCAGTGGCAAGGGGTTGAAGGCGGAGACCATGCAGCACTTCTGGATCGTGATCGGTTTCGCTATATCAACCTCCAGTTTGATGGAGATACGCTGGTCGGTGCCAATACTCTGGGTATCACACAACACATTGGCATATTGCGTGGGTTGATTCAAGGGCAGTTCAAGCTGGGCAAGTGGAAACAGCGCCTTATGGATAATCCGATGCAACTCATGGAAGCCTATCTCGCTGCAACACAGGGAGCCTGAATATCCGATACTGGATATTCCCGATGACGCACCATGAATGTAACGTTCAAGCTGTTTGCTTCATTGGCAACATATCTACCCGATGGTGCCAAGGACAATGCGGTTGAGATTGAGATAGACAGGGACGCCACGCCAAATCAGCTCATTGAGCGTTTTCGCCTGCCGGAGCGGGAAGTGCATCTGGTCCTGAAAAACGGGGTGTTTCTGCAGCCATCTGATAGAAATACCCCGCTTGAACATCAGGACGTGCTGGCGATTTGGCCGCCGGTGGCAGGAGGATGAGAAACAGCATTTCCCGGCAATATCGTGCGGAGATGGGGTATTCCAGAGATGAGTTGCTACGGGAAATCCATAACGCAGTCGCACCCTATCCAGTCACCATGCAGGAAGACGGGGTTGTGGTCATGCGTCTTGATGGTCGCTCTGCGATGCTCATGATTGGCAATGACCGCACCCGCACACTCGGTTCACTGGTTTTGCCAGTCATTGACGTAACGATTCATTTTGAGAATTTTACCGAACAAAAGTACAGGGAGTTTGTTGACCGGTTTCGAATTCGTCTGCAACGAGGAGGAGGTTAAAGGTGAAAATCACGGTCAAGTTGTTCTCGAGCCTGATGGAACATCTGCCACCGGGATCGTCAGGCAACACAATCGAATTGATTGAAAATTCACCACTGACCCCCACAGATATCATGGAGCGTCTGAAAGTTCCGAAAACGGAAGTGAGAACCATGATGTTGAACGGTACTTTTCTTCCTGAACAGGAACGGCGCAAGGCATTGCAGGATGGTGATGTCCTGTCGCTATGGCCGGCTATCCAGGGAGGCTGAATCCTGCGTTTTCCACGACTTGTTACAGCCATGATCACAGATTTGAACGAAGTCCCCCGAACTGCAGTAACAGACCGGTTCCATCGACCGTTGAAGGATTTGCGCATTTCGGTTACCGACCGATGCAATTTCCGTTGCGGATATTGCATGCCGAAGGATGTGTTCGGGAAGAACCATTCATTTTTAAGTTCCAATCAACTTCTCGGATATGAGGATATTGAGCGCCTGGTCAGAATCTTTTCGAAACTGGGCGTTCGCAAGATCAGGTTGACGGGTGGAGAGCCCTTGCTGCGCAAGGATCTGGAAGATCTTGTCAGCAAAATTGCCGGTGTGGCAGGCATTGTCGACATTGCCCTGACCACTAATGCATCCCTGCTGAGTCATGCACGTGCTGTTTCACTGTACGAGGCGGGCGTTCATCGTCTCAATATCAGTCTTGATGCCTTGACGCCGGAGATCTACGAGAAGATCAATCAGGTGCCGGCTCCCCTTGAGGATATTCTGGACGGTATCGAAAACGCCCTGAAAGTTCCCTATCAGGCCATCAAGATCAACATGGTGGTACAAAAGGGCGTTAACGAGTGTGATATTCTGTCAATGTGTGAGCGCTTCCGGGGTACGGGTGCCATCTTGCGATTTATCGAGTTCATGGATGTCGGCAATCACAACCGCTGGAATCTCGACAAGGTGTTTACCGCCAAGGAGATGGCTGATGTCATTCATCCTGTCTATCCGATTGAGCCAATCAAGGCCAACTATCGGGGGGAGGTTTCCAAGCGCTGGAAGTATCTGGATGGTCAGGGTGAGGTCGGAATCATCTCGTCCATTACCCAACCATTTTGTGGTGACTGCGCACGAGCCAGGTTGTCTGCCAAAGGCGAGGTGTACACCTGTCTTTTTGCTTCAGCCGGATACGACTTGAGACCCTTGCTGGATAGCCAGCTGGACGATACGGAGATTCTCCAGAAGCTTCATCATTTGTGGCAGGACCGCAAGGATCGTTACTCCATGGATCGTCTGTCACAGGGAGACTTGAAACCCCTTGGTCGCACCAGTCAGAAGGTTGAGATGTCCTATATTGGGGGATAAACCGAGCGGGATTGGCTGATATAATCCCGGATCAAGATATCGGTTGTTTCAACAAGGCTGAAGCCAAGTAGATCGCAGGCACTACAGATCTGGTTACTGGAAACAATTCTCGAATGCAAGATGGGGCAGACTTGAACATCAAGAAGACATCCTATTCAAAACAGGAATTGCTTGAATGTGCCCATGGCCGAATGTTTGGGTGCGGTAATGCTCAATTGCCACTCCCCAACATGCTGATGTTCGATCGCATCACTCATATTGATGAAGATGGCGGTGAATACGGAAAGGGAATGGTTATGGCCGAACTGGACATTGATCCGGACCTGTGGTTTTTTCAATGCCATTTTGAAGGGGACCCGGTGATGCCGGGATGCCTGGGGCTGGATGCCTTGTGGCAATTGATCGGGTTTTCCCTAGGGTGGCGTGGTGGTCAGGGACATGGTCGTGCTCTGGGGTCCGGAGAGATCAAGTTTATCGGCCAGATTACCCCGCAAAACCATGTGGTCTCGTATCAGATTGATTTCAAGCGGGTCATTATGCGCAAGCTGGTAATGGGTATAGCAGATGGATTAGTCAGCGTTGACAGCCAGGTCGTATACCGATGCAAGGATCTTCGGGTGGGCTTGTTCCGGGATGCGGTCAATGGATACAGCGAGACCGTTGCGACGGATGGCGGGGGGTTCCAATGATCATGCCTGGCAATACTCGCATCAGGACCCAACGCCGGATTTCCGGTATCGGAAACTGGGGAACTATACCAACTCCATGTAATCCCCTTTCATTTTCAGCCCTTCACTATTGAAATCGAACAATGAGGCGAGTCGTCATAACAGGGATGGGTATTGTCAGCAGTTTGGGCAATAACTGCGAGGAGGTCAGGCAATCACTACGTAACGGGCAAAGCGGAATTGTCAAGGCAGATGAATATGTCGAGCTTGGTATGCGAAGCCAGGTGCATGGTGCGATCAAAATGGATGCAGGCAGCAGAATTGAACGGAAAATCTATCGCTTTATGGGCGATGCTGCTGCCTATAGCCACATTGCCATGCAAGAGGCCATTGACCAATCCGGGCTAGAGGAAGAGCAGGTTAGCAATGAACGTACCGGATTGTTGTTGGGTACGGGCGGTGCATCACCGGAAAACTTAGTTAAGAGCGCCGATATCCTGAGGGAGAAAGGAGTCAGAAGGGTTGGTCCCTATATGGTGACCAGGACCATGTCCAGCACAATTCCGGCATGTGTCGGTACGGCTTTCAGGATCAAGGGTATTTCGTATTCGATCAGTTCGGCCTGTTCAACCAGCGCACACTGCATAGGACACGGTGCAGAGCTGATTCAGATGGGCAAGCAGGATGTGGTTTTTGCCGGTGGGGGAGATGAACTGCACTGGTCTCTGTCGGTACTGTTTGATGCCATGGGAGCATTGTCCTCATCCTATAACGATACTCCGGAACGTGCTTCGAGGCCCTATGATCGGGACCGGGATGGCTTTGTGATTTCAGGCGGAGCGGGAGTGGTTGTACTGGAGGATTTTGAATATGCTCGCCGCCGAGATGCCAGAATTCTTGCCGAGCTAGTTGGTTATGGAGCTACCTCGGATGGATATGACATGGTTCAGCCTTCCGGAGAAGGGGCCGTGCGATGTATGAAGCAGGCTATTGCAGGCGTTGATGGACCAATTCGGTATATCAACGCCCACGGAACCAGCACGCCGATAGGAGATGTGCGAGAACTTGACGCGATCAGGGAGGTTTTTCCTGAAGACTGTCCACAAATCAGCTCAACAAAATCCCTGAGCGGTCATGCATTGGGTGCGGCGGGTGTCAATGAATCCATTTATACGATGTTGATGATGGAGTCCGATTTCATCTGCGGTTCGGCAAACATTGAAAATATCGATGAAGCGGCCCGGGATTTCCCGATTGTGACTTCAACAACAGATCACCCGGATATCGATCTTGCAATGAGTAATAGTTTCGGTTTTGGAGGAACCAATTGCTCTCTGGTATTTCGCAAGTGGCGAGAGGGGTGATGGCATTTTGTGTAACGGTATCTGCGATGGAGAGATTGCACAGTGCCTGGTACAACTCCCCCGGGTTTTACTGGAAGATGGTGGTTTTTAGGCCAGCAAGCCATGTCACGGCACCAATACGCCTACCCCATGGCTCAACGTTAGCCATGGTCATGATGCCTGGGGTATTCTGCCATGGCCGTTTTCCTTGTACTGCTTGCCGGTTCGGGAGTATTGTGCTTCGGTGTGGGACTCAGGAAAGATGTTGAAGCACAAAATCCTGTTGATCACTAGCCCATAATACTCCATGAATATTCGAATTTCCAGGCCTGGAGTAGGGGGCGACTCCAAAGTTATTGGATGGCTTTGCTTTTGTAGCATGATGGTGTTTTCACTGATCCTGCTTGGTGGAGCGGTACGTCTGACCGGGTCCGGGCTGTCCATGGTTGACTGGAAGCCTGTCACTGGCGTGTTGCCCCCCCTTTCGGATACAGAGTGGCTTCACGCCTTCGAACAATATCGCCAGTTTCCCGAATTCAGGGAAATCAATTATTCGATGAATCTCGGAGAGTTCAGGTTTATTTTCCTGATGGAGTATGCACATAGGATGCTGGCACGTCTTACCGGGATTGTTTTTCTGGTGCCGCTCCTGGTTTTTCTCTTTATGGGAAGGATCGGTCCCCGGCTGGTTCCACGCTTATGGGGTCTGTTTGTCCTAGGCGGCATTCAGGCAATGATCGGTTGGTATATGGTGCAGAGCGGGCTGGTCGATAATCCGGCGGTCAGCCAGTACAGACTAACCCTGCACCTGATGGTCGCGGTCATCATTTATGCATACATGATTCGACTGGTTATCGGTCTATTCCATTCCGATCAATTGGGGGATGGGCAAGCGAGTTTTGTGGACCGATTGGGTGGTTTTGCCATCGTTGCCCTTTTTGTCATGATTGCAAGCGGAGGACTGATGGCTGGAACTCATGCGGGGTTTATATTCAATACATTTCCGACTATGGGAGGGTCGTGGGTTCCCGATCACTTATGGGCAATGAGTCCGGTGTGGCTGAATGTGTTTGAGAACACGATTGCCATCCAGTTTGTGCATCGTGTATTGGCCTTGGTGATATTCATGATTGTCTGTGCCTATGCGTTTCTTCTCTACCGCAGGAATTCCGGAATTGACCGATTGATGAGTCTGGTGATGATCATCATGCTGGCCAATCAGATTGCCCTTGGGGTGGCCACCTTGCTGAATGGTGTTCCAGCTGCGCTGGGCGTGGCGCATCAGGCTGGGGCAATGCTGTTGCTGACCAGTATTCTGATCGCACGTTTCCAGGTGCCGGGAAAAGCCAAAACGGTTCCATCTCCCGCCCGGTCGATGGAATTCCGAAACGAGGTACATCCATGAGCAGAATAGCAGTAGGCGGATGGCATCATGAGACCAATACCTTTGCGACGATTCATGCTGATTACGAGGCTTTTGAAATGGCCGATGAATGGCCAGCCAAACAATCGGATGAGGCAATGCTGGATGCAGTTGACGGTGTGCATCTGCCAATAACCAGTGCCATTGAAGCATTGACCGAATCCGGAGATGAGGTGGTTCCATTGCTATGGTGCTCGGCCACCCCATGCAGTTATGTTACCAGGGATGCATTCGAAAGAATCAGTTCAGAACTGATCAGCCAGCTGAGAAAAGCGCTACCGGTTGACGGGATATACCTTGATCTGCATGGTGCGATGGTTTGCGAACATGTTGATGATGGCGAAGGTGAAATTCTGTTCCGAATTCGTGAAATGGTCGGCTCGGAGTTGCCAGTCTTTGTCAGTCTCGATTTGCATGCAAACATTACGGAGCGGATGATGAACATGGCTTCCTTGATTGATGTTTTTCGCACCTATCCACATGTCGATATGGGTGAGACTGGGTATCGGGTTGCGAAGTATCTGAGTCAGCATATCAGAGATCGAAAACACCTGTTCAAGGCCTTTCGGCAACTTGATTTCCTGATTCCGCTGAATGCCGGATGTACGCTCATGGAACCCTGTCGAACGATCTACAGGGCCCTGCCAGAGTGCATAACGGACCATGTCCCTTCGATATCACTGGCTTGCGGATTTCATCTTTCAGACATCCATGAAGCAGGTCCCGCAGTGGTGGCTTATGGGCATGACATGGATACTGTCAAGACCGTGGCCGACAATCTGATTGAAGAGATTTACCATCACAAGCAGGAATTCCATAAAGAGGTATGGCCGGTAGATGCTGGAATCATTGAAGCCAGAAGGGCGTTCAATGACCAGGGTCGGACAATAGTCATTGCAGATACTCAGGACAATCCCGGAGGTGGAGGCTCCGGCGATACGGTAGGAGTACTTCGCTCCATGCTTGCCCACGGCTTGCAAAATGCGGTGTTCGGAGTATTGAATGACCCTGACGTGGCCGTGATGGCGCATCAATATGGAGTGGGTGCGGAACTTGACATTGAACTCGGTGGCAAGATCAGTTCTGCTGGCGGACCCTCTCTCCAGTGCAGGGCCAGGGTTAATGCATTGGGTGATGGTCGATTCACTGCAACCGGGCCAATGTATCATGGCGCAAGCATGCAAATTGGCAAAACAGCCCTGTTGCAGATTGAAGAGATACTGGTGGTGGTGTGCTCCAAGGCAGTGCAGACAGCAGACAAGGAACATTTTCGGCATATCGGGATAGAACCGGGGAAAATGGACTATGTGGCTCTGAAGAGCTCTGTACATTTTCGTAACGACTATGAAGATATTGCGAGTCGAATTCTTGTAGTGGCTGCGCCGGGAGAAGTCTATGCCGACCCATCGCTGTTGGATTACCGGTTTCTTCGCGCTGATGTTGAACGGACGGCGCTAACACTTGACCAACAATAATCTGTTGGCTGTAGCCGAAGGCAATCCATCAATCAGGCAGAGGATTAGTCACTGTCGAGCCGGACAAGAAGGATAGTCATTGTGATAGGCAAGGTCCTGAAATGGACTTCCTGCCATAAGCATGTGCCTTTCATGACGAAAAAACCGGTGAAGTGAATGCCATTGGGTGCATGGATGGCCTGTACCCGTTTCGGGATTCATGAAACACCTCCCTGAGATTGGCATATCACCGGGTCTCAAATGGCACGACAATGGGACTACCGCACCCAGACCAGTCAACGTATTGCCACCGCTGAACTCGCAAGGATTCGTCTGGCCGAGTTGATCAAGCGACAAGAGAATCACTTGATCTTGTAGTCAATTCATTTCACATTGGACAACACTCATCCCTGCATTTCAATCTATAATCATATATAGTTACATTACAACAAACAACACTAACTATAATAATATGAAAAAACCCAAGTACTATCCATTGGAGCAGCATCTGAAATCGAATGGTGGGTCTACAATTCCAATGACTTTTCGTGAAATTGAATCCGTTATCAAGGACAGCCTTCCACCGTCAGCGCGAAAACATCGTGCCTGGTGGAGCAACAATACCTCGAACAGTGTAATTACCCATTCCTGGCTCAAGGTGGGCTACAAGACTGCGAAAGTTGACCTTGACAATGAATCTCTTGTATTCGAAAGGGTCGACTCAGGCAAGGATTCGATCCATGGTGCGGTAGCAGGTATTGGCAAAAAGCAGCTTCATGCCCACGACGATGTTCCCTCATCTATTTCTGCTGACGGAATCGATTCAAGACCACATCCCGTTCTGGGTTGCATGAAGGGTTCCGTAACTATTGCAGATGATTACGACCCTTGCGAACCAGCCTTGCCGGAATGGGCCGGGATGGTTCATGATGCGAGTATTGATCATGCATGAATTATTGCTGGACACCTGTGCGGTGATATGGACGGCGATTGATGATCAGTTGAACACCGACATCGGTCATCGCCTTACGGAAAGCTACAATACGGGTTGTCGCACTTGTGTTTCGCCTGTTTCTGCCTGGGAGCTAGGTATGCTGACTGCTCGTGGAAAAATAAGACTGGAAAGACCGGTAACAAGGTGGTTTGACGAGTACATTCATCTTGGACGGATTTCACTGGTGGAAATGTCTCCACGAATACTCATCGAATCTTCGTATTTGCCGGGTATGCCGCCGTCAGATCCAGCGGACCGGATTATAATTGCCACGGCCCGCATGCTGAGTCTCCAGATCGTTACTCGAGACCAGGCTATTCTTGAATATGCCGGCAAAGGATATGTTCAGGCACTGCGTTGCTAGCCTGACCTTGAGTGAGATTGTACAATGAGCATCAAGTCATGTTTCTCATTCAAGCGTCTCCAACAGTGTGAACGACAGAATCCGATAGTCACCCATGTGGTGAATCCGCACAGAATCTTGATCCGACTAGTTTGACCAGGAATCTTGAACAGGCAAAATCCTTGATTTTGAGTCAATGAAGGAGCATGAACACACCGGCTTGTTGCCGCCAAAGTCCCGCATTCGAGTAGAGAAATCATGCAAACAACCGAACTTTCGAAAATGAGAATATCACAATGTCTCGTGTCAGCAGCATTTTTCTTTATGCTGTCACTGACGCCCTATGACTCTTATGCAGAAGATATCGATTTGGCCGAGTACTTTGCCGTCAATGCCGAAGAGATCACAATCGATATAGTCAACGAAGACTGGAACCGGATTCTTGAGACCTATATCCAGGAAAGTGATGGCATAAATCTATTCGGTTACTCGAAAGTCACCGATGAAGACCGGGTTTCCCTGAATCGCTACATCGCATATCTTGCCTCACTGGATGTATTCTCGTTGACTGCTGCGCAGCAGTTTTCCTTCTGGACGAATCTGTATAACTCATTGACCATTCTCGTGATTCTGGATGAATATCCAGTCAAGAGCATCAGGGACATATCTTCCGGTTTTCTGCAAAGAGGGCCCTGGAAGAAAAAACTGGTTACCGTAGATGGCATCAAGCTCAGTCTTGACGACATTGAGCACGAAATATTGAGGCCCGTTTTCAATGACAATCGCGTTCACTATGCCGTGAACTGCGCCTCGATTGGCTGTCCCAACCTGCAGAAAACCGCTTTCACCCATGAAACCCTTGATGAGATGCTCGACAAGGCCGCAAGCGAATACATCAATCACCCGCGAGGCGTGACAGTCAATCAGGATCGTCTGACTGTATCGAGCATTTTCAAGTGGTATGTGGAAGATTTCGGGTCAGACCAACAGGGTGTGATTGATCATGTGCTGCTCCATGCAAATGATGAACTTGCTACCAGTATAAGGGCATTCAGTCGAATATCCAGTTATGTATATGACTGGGACTTGAACGAATACCAATGATCAATGGCCTGCATATTTCGGTCATTATTCCGGTCTTGAACGAGGAGTTGTCGATATCTTCAGTCATCCGGGATATTCCCAGACAGGTTGACCGCATTTTGGTTGTTGATAACGGCTCCATCGACAAGACACGAGAGAGAAGCCTTGTTGCCGGCGCAGAAGTCATCCTTGAAGCCCGAAAAGGATATGGCAGCGCATGCCTGGCTGGAATCAGGGCAGCCGGGTCGACGGATATCATTGCCTTTGTTGATGGGGATTACAGTGATTATCCGGAAGATCTTGAATCGGTACTCAATCCTGTAGCCGAAGGCTACTCGGATCTCGCGATCGGTTGCAGAGAATTTCTGTCAGAAGGCAAACCGGTTATACCCAGACACCAGATGTGGGGCAACTGGATCAGTTGTTTCCTGATTGGTATCTTCCATGGGGCTCGCTATCAGGATCTGGGTCCCATGCGGGCCATCAAGCGATCAAGCCTCAGGAAGTTGAACATGCAGGATGCGAATTTCGGCTGGACCGCTGAAATGCAGATTAAGGCGTTTCGAATGGGGTTGCGGGTTCACGAAATACCGGTACGCTATCGCCAACGAACCGGTCAGTCAAAAATCTCCGGAACCGTAAAAGGTTCGATCATGGCCGGTTACAAAATACTCTATTGGACCTTACGACTGATTCTGACTGCTCGCAAGACGGACAGTTCCCCCAGTCATTCCTGAGCGGTTGAATACCAGATCAATCAGGAGAGCCACGACAATGAGCAGCACCTCCAGCGTATAAGCAAGATAGTGGACTTCATATGCGTGCAGGCTGGCACTCATGAGATTGAGGCCGGTTATATAGGAAAATACCACCGCAAAAGATGCAGCCCAAGCCGTGAAGGTTGGCCGAAGTACGGCAAACGGCAACAGCCACACCAGATACCAGGCATTGATGACCGGACTCAGGATCAGGAAAACCCCGAATATCCAGTCCATGCGCGGAATCGTATTGGAAGCATCATGATTTTGTTGATGGAACCAGTAAAAGTAGCAAGTCCAAAGTGCAACAAACAGGGACAGGCAAATCAAGCGTGCATTTCTGTCAGAGAAGAATACCTGCAACGCTTCAAATACCAATGGGTTAAAGTTCCATTCCCTGACAAAAATACCCAGTACCAGCATATCGGTATGTCCCTGAAGCACGAATGGAACGTACACCAGAAAAGCCCCCAAAAATGCCAGACCCCAGTGCTTGAGTCCTTTTCGGAAGAGAAAATAGGGCAGGGCAATCAGTGCGAAAACCTTGGCACAACAAGCAAGTGTTGCAAACAAAACGGCCAACATGGATCGACCACGGCTTCTTAACAGGAAAGCGGCAAACAAGAGAGTCACGCCGATACCATCGGGATGTCCCGTAAAAACCGTCTCCTTGATGATCAGCGGACACCAGGCATACAGCATCACGTAGCGTAGTGGCGCCACCTTGGCCAGCATCCAGATCAGCACCAAATCCACGCCGGCGAAAATCACCTGCAGAAAATTGATATCAGCTGGAGATGCCAGATAGGCAAATGCAAATACATACTGAAGAACTGGCCCATAGATGGTTGGCAGATCAGGATTGTTGATCCAGTTCAAGGTGGCCTGACATTCCGGTGATAGATCGCTGTCGGTAAACAGGGTAGATGGAGCAACCCCATACGGGGAGCCGGTAGCGACAAATACACAGCCATCAAGCAGATATCGGTGAAAATCGTCCTCGAGTATTGGGGAACCGACAATGGCAATGATTCTGAAGATTACCGCCCAGATGAATACCATCCTGAAGGAGATTGTCAGGTTGCAAAGGGACTGGACGAAATATACGCTGGCAACCACCATGGCTGCCAACGTATAGGTTTGAACGAAGACGGACAAGGGCATGCCCGTATCGAGATTGGAATAAAAGGCCATCACCGAGTAGATTACGGTGAGTAGTCCACCTGCGAGCATGTGGACTACCAGATTAGCCGTGGTTTTATGCTCTCCCCACACTTTGCTTCGACAGGGTGTTGTTCATTTGAATCATTGTACCCGTGAGTATGATCGATTGGATATCCGTCGATATTGGGCGGTGTTCGGGGTTAGTGTATGCTCTCTCCCATTGTTGAAAGTCATATTTCATGAATAGTTTCCGTGGCTGGGCATAATGGACCGCAGAGATTACCGAACACGTCAAATATGCAACGGGAAAAGATTTCCGGGCGGATCGCCAAGTCATGCGGATATTGATGGTACTCAAGCGTTTATCGATGGCACCCGATATCCATATCTGGCTGACCTACCTGTCGAAGAGGGTCGAAATCACCCGGGAGTGGCTTCAGCGCCAGGCCGGAGATCCGGATACGGGTTTGATGAACGGGGCAGGAAAGACTTCCGAAAAGCATTTGCCAGACATGTCAGGCCGGCGCTGAAGGCTTACAAGGATGCTCCGGTCATACAGGAGTGTGGCTGTCTGGTGCCATATCCCAGTCGAAGAAAGCTTGCGGCAGAATTTGAATTGCGGGAGTTTCCAAGACATTCATGATGTCTGTGGCGGTATGGGTGGCATCTCCTCGAAGTTCGGAATGTCGGTGCGGGTGATATCCCAGCTCTCGCGTTGTCTGGTATACACAACAACATCAGGCTCATACCAGCTGTTGTCATCAAGAATACCAACCGGGATGGCCACCTTTCCGGGTCGGCCAGTGTTTATCCCGTACATACGACTCCCACACTTTGGGCAAAAATATCGGGTATTACGATTACCGCGATCGGTGGTTACGGTATATCCCGTTGCCTGACCCGAGATGGTTACACTGCTCTCATCAAAAAATGCCAGTGAGAAATGGCCGGTTCCTGAAAGTCTCTGGCAGTCCTTGCAATGGCACTGTGAGGATAAAACCGGCGCGTCAGATATGGAAATGGTGATTTGACCACACCGGCATTGTCCGGTAGCAAATTGAGCCTGGTTCATGATGTGCTCCTGATGGAAGTATGTTCATATGTATGAAAGAAGCCGAATAGGAACTCATTGGCTTCCAAAAGTCCGCAAGTTGACCATATAGGCAACTGCATGATTCGGAAGGCTTGCCCATTCTAGTTGCAATGGCAGATTATTCTCATCTGACAAGACCATTCTGTTTGACGATCAGCCACAAAACAAAATTAAGGTTTGTTGCCGCCAAGGCAGGCGGGAGAGGCTGGATAATCGCCTCCCTTTTCAAACCATTCATCCGGCGTCATGGCATGGATTGACAAAGCATGCACCGGGCCGTCGATTTGACTCTTGAGAATATCGTTGACCATTCGGTGCCGGGCTACCAGACTTTGGTCGTTGAATCGATCAGAAACAACCACAATCTTGAAATGAGATTCCGATCCTTTCGGTACATTGTGCATATCGCTCTCATTGAGCAACTCAAGATGCATGGGTTGCAATTCTTCCAGATTTGCCCGCATTGAAGCTTCAACAGGATGATTCGTTTCCATAATCGGATACTAGACGACTGAATTGAGTCAAATTATACCCGATGGAATCGGAAACGCTTCACCACAGGATGGCACTTTCCATCAAGAGGCAAGATGAACATGACGATCCGGAATTATTCGTCAAGCGAATCCTTGAGCTCAAACACCGTATCCATGCCTCGTTTGGAACTCACGATTCGAAGCGGAATACGTCTTGTATCGTGTGTCAGCCAGACGCTGACCAGGCGTCCTGCCTCACCCGACTTTTTTCGGGTAACCTTCAAGGCATCATATTGCTTTCCCTGCATGGTGATCGTCTCTTCCTGAGGAGACTGATACTGATACAGACTGGACTTGTTGTGGCCCATAATCAACACCTCGGTTCCCGCAAGTGATGCAGTATCGGTCGTTGACATCACGATCGGAAAATCCAGAGTATCAAAACCCACATCAACCGAAACGGATATGTCCTCTTGATCGGAATATTGGATAATTCCCCTCTCCCGGTCAATCACATAACTGGAAATAATCTCCGAACTACCCGGCCTCCCTGCTTCTCCACTGACCAGAACCAGTTGTCCATGGTCCACATGGAATCGGTTCCGGATAATGTATTCGTCCACAAACAGCCGTGCCAGTGCATTGCTGATCCTGAGACTGGAGACAACCAGGACTGCATCCCCTTCACTGGAAACATTGACTTGCAGCTCTCCGATTGGAGTATCGTTTCCGTAAGTTATCGCATAGGTAAAGACCTTGCGCTCAAGGATGGACTGAAAGGCACTGTCATGCGATTCCCCGGAGAAAGCCCAGTTCGGCAACCCCACAACCAGCAGCACGATCAGCAGGGTGAGGATATTTTTTCTGACGTGTTCTGGCGACATCTTGGGTTGTCGAAACTGATTTCACCCTCGATAAACTGCCTGATCGCTTCGGGATAGATGATGTGTTCCTGTTCAAGAACTCGACTGGCAAGCTCTTCGGCATCTTCCCCGGAACTGACCTGCACCCTACCTTGCATGATGACAGGCCCATCATCGAGTTTCGGAGTCACAAAATGAACGGTTGCACCATGCTCGGAGTCTCCGGCATCGACCACCCGTTGATGAGTATTGAGCCCTCGATAGGCAGGCAGTAACGATGGGTGAATATTCATGATCCGTTTTTCAAAGTGAGTGATAAATCGTTCACTCAATACCCGCATGAACCCTGCCAGCACAACCAATGCAGGTTTGTATTTCGACACCTTCTCGATCAAGGCGAGTTCCCATGCATCTCTTGATGCATGGTCAGATTGTCTGATCAGGACAGCATCAATACCGGCTGCTTGAGCGCGTACGAGAGCCATGGCATCAGGATTGTCACTAACCACCGCTGCGATCCTGGCCTTGATATATCCCAGGTCTACATGCCTGATAATCGACTGCAGGTTTGAACCATTGCCCGAGGCCAGAATAACAATGGATGGAAGCATGAATGAAGATCAGTCGGTAATTCGAAACGAACAATTATCCGATTCGACAACGTTGCCCAGGGCGATCGGTTTCTCTCCGGATTCAGTGAGAGAGGCCATGGCAACCGAAGCATCGTCCGGTCGGATACACACAACCATTCCGACTCCGCAGTTGAACGTGCGCAACATCTCGTCAGACTCGATATTTCCAGTCTGTTGAATCCACTGGAACAGGTGAGGCATGCGCCATGCCGATTGTGAAATTTCCGCGCACAGGCCATCCGGTAGTGCTCTCGGGATATTTTCAATGATTCCTCCACCCGTGATATGCGCAATGGCCGTAACCCTGCATCGCTCGAGCAGGCTCAGAATGGACTGCACATAGATTCTGGTCGGTGCCATCAGCCTGTCGGCAATTGTCAACCCTTCCAGCGGCTGTGCCAGATTCACGGACCTCTCGTCAATCAATTTGCGAATCAGGGAATACCCGTTTGAGTGTGGACCTGAAGACTCAAGGCCGATGATAACGTCTCCGGGCTGGACCTGCTCGGGATTGATGATGCGATGTTTTTCAACAACCCCGACCGCAAAGCCGGCAAGGTCGTAATCGCCAATCCGATACATGCCCGGCATTTCCGCAGTTTCACCCCCGGCCAGGGTACATCCTGCGAGCTTGCATCCCTCGACAATGCCTCGCACTACCTGCTCCGCGATCGACACATCCAACTTGCCAGTCGCGAAATAGTCCATGAAATACAGGGGTTCAGCACCTGAAGTCAGAATATCGTTAACACACATTGCAACCAGATCAATACCGATCGAATCATGACGATTCAACAGGCTCGCGAGTTTGAGCTTTGTACCAACGCCGTCTGTTCCGGAGACCAGTACCGGATTGGCATATCGATCCAGGGGTAGCTCAAACAAGGCACCGAATCCACCAATGCCCTGTATGACTTCCGGCCGGTTGGTCTCTCTGGCCAGAGGCTTGATGGTCTCTACAAGTTGCTGGCCGAGTTCAATGTCAACACCACTATCCCGATAATTCAGGGACCGGCCATGAAAACCATCAACATTTCGAGTCATGTAAAACCGGAAGCATCGCCTCGAATCGAGCGAACTGGAGACGTGGAAAAAGGATGTGCATGGAATGATTATAATATAATTTGCACTGATTGAAAGGCGATCGTGTTGGCGAGAGCTCCGGCCTGAAAGACCAGTACTTTCTCACCATGGCCTTTCCATTGAGACTCATTGCAACGGTTCAGAATCATTCGTCAATCGTATTTGCCAGAACCCCGCTTGAGAAGACCGGGACCAACCTGACCAAGTAGGAACAATGCTGTTTGCCCAGATACCGAATCTTCTTACCTTGCTTCGTATTCTCGCCTGCCCGGTACTGATTCTGCTGTTGTACGAAAGACAGTATGAAGCTGCGCTCTGGATTTTTCTCATTGCTGGAATTACCGATGGGCTGGATGGATTCATCGCGAAACGTTTCGATTGTGTAACGCCGTTCGGGTCCATGCTGGATCCGATTGCCGACAAGTTGCTGATCGCGAGTGCATACACCATGCTGGCACTGCTGGGCGATGTTCCTTTCTGGCTGCTGGTGGCAGTGATGTTTCGGGATATCGTGATTATTGCGGGCTATCTGATTCTGGTGAATATGGAGCGTGATGTACCGATGAATCCGAGTTATACAAGCAAGCTGAATACTTTCATGCAGATTTGCCTGGTGGTCGCCGTACTGATTCAGCAGTCAGGGCTATTGACGGTCTCTCCCTTGATTGTCGTTTTGATTGCAGGCGTCCTGGTAACCACGGTGATCAGTGGCATCCAGTATGTCTGGTACTGGGCGATCCGTTATGACATGGAAACCGATACATGAATCGACAAATCGTAATTCCCATGCACGAGATGGGCATTTTCTCCCTTGATAATTTTGCAGGACTTGCAAACCAAGTGTTGATTGCTGAACTAAGGAGGTTTGTTTCAGGAGCCAGACAATCCAGGGTGATGTATGTCTGGGGCCAGTCCGGTGCCGGAAAAACCCATTTACTGCATGCCTGCTCTGTCGCAAACCAGCACTTGGGCCGGACCAGTATTTACTGCTCGCTGGAGGGAACAGGCAGTGAAGACAATATCGCTGGAATATCCGATCCCGATTCGCTGGTCTGCATTGATGATCTCGACAGTATTGAACTGGGTGGAGACATGCAGGAACTGCTGTTTCATGCCTGTCAGTTACTGCAGGCGGGGAAAGGCCGTCTACTGGTATCGGGCAACTGCCGACTAACGGAAATCGGCCTTGCTCTTGAGGACCTGGAATCAAGACTCTATAGCGGTGGGATGTTCCAGATACATCCGTTAAGCGATGAAGAGAAAAAAGATGCGTTGCGGTCTCGTGCCATACAGAAGGGGTTTGTAATCGATGAGCCCGTGATCAACCATATCCTGATCAATTACAGTCGGCAAGTCGGTGACTTGTTTGACCTTCTTGATCGCCTTGGAAGCGAGTCACTGAGACACCGCCGCAAGATTACTGTGCCATTTGTCCGGAAGCTGATCAGTCGGTAGTTCTGTCACAGAGCCTGTTTTGCAATCAATCTGGCACAGTTTGCCACTCTGCGCCCCAGAACCCTGGCAGCTGTCTTCTCGTCATTGTCGATGGGGTTAATGCTGTCCGGCCCGCCAACATGACTTGCCCCATAAGGTGTACCACCGGTGCCTGTCCCGCCAATCGGGGTATTGGGGTAGGGGATCCCAACCATGATCATGCCATGGTGAATCAGGGGCAACATCATGGACAGCAATGTGCTTTCCTGACCGCCGTGCATACTTGATGATGAAGTAAAGACACCAGCCGGTTTATCGACAAGTGTGCCAGCCAGCCATTCGGATGCGGCTTGATCAAAAAAGTACTTGAGGGGTGAGGCGATCGTCCCAAACCGGGTGGGGCTTCCAAGCACCAGTCCCGAACAGTTAACCAGATCCTGTGCTGATGCATAAATATCGCCTTGCTCGGGGACCGCAGGCTCAGTTGCTTCGCACACGCTGGATACGGGAGGCACGGTCCTGAAAACCGCCTCACAGTCCTCGATGGTCTCGATTCCATATCCGACTTCCTTTGCAAGCGAGCAGACAGATCCGTGTCTACTGTAATAAAGCACCAGAATTTTTTGCATGGCCGAGTGAGTTATCTTGAGGGAATATGGGTTTGACGGGAATTCCGTATCAATGCAGTCAGGCGAAACGACCTGCATGCTGGCTGGTGATTTATATCCAGCAGGAATTCCATCAGCGCTTTTTGAGCCACCCTAGTCAGCGACGAGGAGGAGGGACAAGTTTTATATCCAGCAGGAATTCCATCAGCGCTTTTTGGGCATGGAGGCGATTCTCGGCTTCGGCAAATACCACGCTTTGCGCTCCATCAATGACTTCAGCTGTGACTTCCTGCCCCCGGTATGCAGGCAGGCAATGCATAAACAGTGCATCCTTGCGTGCACGCCGCATGAGTTTCGAGTCAACACAATACGGCTTGAACACATTGTTTCTCTCTGACCACTCATTTTCCTGTCCCATGCTTGCCCAGGTATCCGTAATGACCACTTCTGCATTTTTCACGGCTTCAAAGGGATCGTCAGTAATAAACACGTTCGGTCGACATTGATCGTGCAACGCCTGATTCGGCCTGAATCCCGGCGGAGTCGCGATATTTAGTCGAAAGTCAAGAATACGGGCAGCAGTCATCCATGAATGACAGACATTATTGCCATCGCCAATCCATGCAACTGTGGTACCGGTGATATCTCCGCGATATTGAATGTAGGTCTGCAAGTCTGCAAGCAATTGGCAGGGGTGGTTAAAGTCAGTCAATCCATTGATTACTGGCACCAGTGCCGAATTGGCCATCTCTTCAATTCGCTCATGTGCACTGGTTCGCATAATAATCAAATCTGCCATGCGCGAGATTACCTGAGCAGTGTCGCCAATGGACTCCCCACGCGACAGATGAGACTCAGCAGGGCCCATGAATACGGCATGGCCACCGAGTTGGGCAATACCGGACTCAAAGGAGATACGTGTTCGTGTGGAATTTTTCTCGAATACCAGTACAGCGACTTTCCCCTGCATAACGTTGCATGTCCTATTGGCCCGTAGATCGGCCTTGAGAGTCATGGCGCGATCAATAATCATCATCAGCTCTGGAGCTGACAGGTCACTCAAACACAGGAAATGTTGTACACTCATGGGATAGAATCAATTCTGCCGGTTTGCAAACCCCTATCGACAATTTTCGATAGGTAATGGGCATGTAAAAGGGGCGGGTTTCCTGCAAGAAACCGGCACAGCAAAGAATCGGGGTATTTTCGAGAATCCATAAAAACGAGATAATAGTATATTTTAAGTCAACTGAAACCGATTATGGAAAATTCAAAGATCAACAAGGTGGTTCTTGCCTATTCCGGAGGACTGGATACGTCGATTATCCTGAAATGGCTACAGGATGCATACGGTTGCGATGTGGTGACCTTCACGGCCGATATCGGTCAGGGCGAGGATCTCGAACCCGCCAGGGAACGGGCAAGGAAATTCGGGATCAGGGAAATTGTCGTCGAGGACTTGCGCGAAGAATTTGTTGCAGATTTCGTGTTTCCCATGTTGCGCGCGAATGCAGTATACGAAGGCGAATACATGCTGGGTACAGCCATAGCCAGGCCCCTGATTGCAAAGTACCTCGTACAAACGGCAAAACAGACGGGTGCTGATGCGATTGCACATGGAGCGACTGGCAAGGGAAACGACCAGGTCCGTTTCGAGCTCTCTGCCTATGCACTGGCGCCGGAAATCGGGATTATTGCACCATGGCGTGAATGGGACCTCACATCACGGGAAAAACTGTTGCAGTATGCCGAGCGTCATGGAATCCATGTCGAGAAGAAATCCGATGGAGGGTCGCCCTATTCAACCGATGCCAACATGCTGCACATTTCGCATGAAGGCAATGAACTGGAGAATCCGTGGAATGCCCCCGACGATCAAGCCTGGGCATGGACGGTATCTCCCATGGATGCACCGGATAGGCCGGAAGAAATCGTGCTTGAATTTTGTGCTGGTGATCCGGTCAGCGTAGATGGACAAGGCATGAATCCGGCACAAATGCTGCAATGGTTGAATGAAATCGGTTCCAGACACGGAATCGGTAGAGCCGATATCGTTGAAAACAGATATGTCGGAATGAAAAACCGTGGATGCTATGAAACCCCGGGCGGCACCATTATACACAAGGCACACCGAGCCATGGAGTCGTTAACCCTGGATCGGGAGGTTGCGCATCTGAAAGACGAACTGATGCCTCGTTATGCAAGCCTGATCTACTATGGATACTGGTATTCTCCGGAGCGGCAGATGATTCAGGCCATGATTGATGCTTCACAAGTGCATGTAAACGGTGAAGTGCGGCTGCGACTTTACAAGGGCAATGTTGACGTGCTGGCCCGAAGATCTCATACTGATTCACTGTTTGACGAGAAAATTGTCACTTTCGAAGAAGATGCCGGAGCCTATGATCAGGCCGATGCCACCGGATTCATCAGGCTTAATGCATTGCGTCTCAAACTGGCCGCAAACCGGCTCAAGCAGTCTTATCCGTTGTAAAGCACCATTGATATCAATTGTAGTACCCCTCTATAACGAGGGTGAAGCTCCCCGCCAATTGATCAGGCATCTCGATGAGACTGAAGGTCTGGAAGAGGCGATACTGGTAGATGCCAGTGATGAGCTGGTTTCCAGAGAAATAATCGGCAAACTGTCGATGAGTTGTCCAAACAGCATCACCATCATTGAAAATGCAGCTCGCGGTCGGGCACTGCAGATGAATCTTGGCGCCTCTCGGGCCACTGGCAGTACTTTGCTGTTCCTGCATTGTGATAGTCGACTTCCCCAAAATGCATTATCAAGAGTTGGGGAGGTTATCGAGTCGGGACAGTGCTGGGGTCGATTCGATATCCGGCTGGATAGTAGGGGAGTGCTGTTGCGAATTATTGAAACCATGATCAACCTGCGTTCCAGATGTCGGCAAATTGCTACGGGTGATCAGTGCATTTTTGTCAAGTCGACATTATTTCGTGAAGTGGGTGGCTATCCAGAGGTCGCCTTGATGGAAGACATCGGCCTGTCGAAAATACTCAAACAGTACGCCAGACCATGTCTGATCTCCTTGCCGGTACTCACTTCGGCGAGACGCTGGCGAAATCGCGGTGTCATTTTTACCGTGCTTCTGATGTGGAGGCTCCGATTTCTGTACTGGTGTGGTGTTTCACCAAGTAGACTCAATCGCTTGTATGGAGATGAACGGTAAAGAGCCGATACCGATTTACCTGTTTGCAAAAGCACCGGAACCCCATCAGGTGAAGACACGCATGCAGCCTTCGCTCTCTGCCCAGCGCTCGGCAGAGCTTGCGACCATGATGCTTGAGGATACCATGAGCAAGGTAAGCAGGCATTGGGCGGGAGATCGGATTCTTGCAGCCGCACCGGATATCGATCACCCAGTCTTGCAGACTCTGGCCGCCCGCTATCAGTTTCGACTGAAAGCCCAGGTTGAGGGTGATCTGGGAGTCAGGATGTGGCACGTGCTGGAACAGGGTATAGTCCGCTCCGGCGGCGCCACGGTTCTGGGCTCGGATATCCCGCATATTCCCGGCCATGTAATTGGCGGCACGTATCAGCACGTTTGCAAGGGTAAAAGCGTGGTTGGACCGGCGCTGGATGGTGGATTTTATCTGTTGGGGCTTGCCGTCCTGGCCAAGGGAATATTTGCAGACATCAAGTGGAGTACCGGATCGGTATGCGATGCCCTGAAAGGAAACGCAAAATCCAGCGATATTCTGCTTGCCGAACATCCTATACTCAGGGATATTGATAATATCGAAGATCTGAGGTGGTTGGCAAGTCAGGATGCCAGATACCGGAAATTCCTGACCTGAAAATCAAGAAACTCGCATTACCGGGGATTCCCCGAATATTCCAGATGTCCAAACCCGATAACCAGGGAAAGATTACGCCAAGCATGTTCAGACCGGCCTTCTGGCCAACCTGGAGTGCACTGTTTTGCCTGTGGCTATTAATGCGCCTGCCACGAGTCTGGTTGATGAGACTGGGCGGATGGCTGGGTGACTGGTTAAGACACCGAAACCACAAACGTCGCCATATCGCCAGCACCAATCTTGCGCTCTGTTTTCCGGATGTTTCCGATCAGCGCCGGGAGCAACTGCTGATCGAACACTTCCGATATAAGGCACGTGGGCTGCTTGACCTGGGGTTGGCATACATGGGCAGTCGTAAACAGCTGGCTAGATACCATGAGATACAGGGTATTGAGCATATCACCGACAATCTGGAATCGGGAGTTATCGTGATCGGATTCCACTCGATCAGCATGGATTTGGGGGCGATTTCCCTGTTGAGCGATATTCCGCTTGTTTCAATGATGAAAAGGGATTCGAATCCGGTCATTAACCGCTTCCTGCACCGGTCCAGAACGCGATTCAAGAAAGCGGAAATCTATATGCGGGATCAGGGTTTGCGCGGTATTGTCAAGGGAATCAGGCAAGGCAAGGCCTGCTATCTGGTTCCTGATGAAGATTACGGGGATAGTTCCCATACTGTATTTGCCCCGTTTTTTGGTGAACCGAAATCTACCCTGACTACGGTTTCCCGCCTTGCGATCAAGACAGGGGCATTGGTAGTAGCCTGCTTCTTTATTCTGGATGCAAAAACCGGGAACTACAAGTCCGTGATCCGCGCTCCCCTTGCCGACTTTTCGAAATACGATGAGGTTGAAAACGCAATACGCATCAATCAAGCGGCCGAAGACTTGATTCGGCTTGCACCGGAACAGTACATGTGGACTTTCAAGCTGTTCAGGACCCGTCCCGATGGCGGGAGCGATCCTTATCGGCAGCCATGAGCGGTATTGTCATGAAACAGGTTTCATTGGGGGGATATGCCCAATGCAGCAGGCCACATTCGGGCGATAAAACACTTTTTTTGCAATGCCGTATGACCATGCTGAACGATCTCGCCCCGAAGCGGATTGTTCGGCATAATTCGTGGATTGATGCTGATTGATCGTTATCGAAACAAGCGTGGTAGAGGACCGGGTTAGCATGGTCCAGGGATGAAATCTGCCGAGTCAGTCGGAAGGCGGGGAGCGTGACTACGATCTGGCTACTGGTTTCCGGAAGCTTTTGAAGTCGGTCCTGTTCCCGTATTTCGCGAATTCCGGGAGCAAATGGAGCAAGGGCTATTGACCGTGCATGCAGGCATTCGCAACCAGTCCTGCCGTGCCATCGCAATGAGTCGGATCATGGTTTTGCATTCCATGTATGAGGGTGCGGATATACAGACATTCACGAATGAGTCCATGTCCTTGACTGGACCATTTGTCTACTACTCTCATCAGGCAAACAGCTGGTTGAATTCTTTCTGGGTCTTCTCGGCCTCGCCCTGTAGCCAGCTTCGAAACGAGGTAATCACCGGCAGATTTTCCCGCCCGGCCAGGCACACGATATAGTAGGCTAAATCAGACTTGCTCCTGACATCGGGAAACATGTTCACCAACCGACCGGCTTTCAGGTCATCGAATACATGGGCACTGCGTGCCAGAGCCACACCCTGATCATCAATAGCCGCCTGTATCGCAAGACTGGTCTGGGGAAAATGCGTTCCTTCCGGTATGGCGTTTACTTCCACCCCTGCATCGCTGAACCAGTCTTTCCATCGTTGGAGGATATCGCTGGTGTAACGCCGTAATAATGGATACCGAAGCAGATCATGCGGATCTTCCGGCTTGCCGTGCTTCTTGAGCAGGCGAGGACTGCAGACCGGCATGATATATTCCTTCAACAGGATTTCCTGATAGAGATTGTCCCAGTTGCCATATCCGAGCCGAATACCGACATCGGCATCCCCGTTGGTGAAATCGGTCAAATCGTCCGTGGTAAATATCCAGACGTTCACCTCCGGGCATTCAGAATTAAAATGGCCCAGCCGAGGTACAAACCACTTAAAGGCAAAGGATTCGAGCAAGGTTACCTTCAGTGTGTTTTCCTTTGCATGAGTACTGGCGATGCTCTCAATGGTTGTGGTGAGCTTGCGGATGAATTCTCGAATGACTGGAACTATCTCATGGCCTGCTTCAGTCAATATCAGGGAACGTCCCTTGCGCTTGAAAAGCTGAACTTCCCACAGTTCCTCCAGATGTCTGATCTGGTGGCTGATGGCACTTTGTGTTACATGTAGCTCCTCGGCCGCCAAGGTAAAGTTCAAATGACGGGCGGATGCTTCAAATGCCCGAAGCGCTGATGTTGGTGGAATTCTGATTGCCATTTTGCGCGAGCCATGAATGAATAATATTCATCCAGACATGAATAAGTATCGTTTGAATTACTGTACATCATACCTTTATATTGCCTTTCTATAAAGCAATTGTTCGAGAAGATGAAAAAATCTGGATCACGGTTTGTGAAGCGACAGACATGAGTTTTTTTGATGAAATCCGACTGTAGACCGGATTTGCTTTTGTTGATTGAGCCGATATTTCTTCCAGTAGATCTGGAGGGTCATTGACCGGTAATCTTAATGTATGTCGAGAAATTCAGGTGTAGTCATGAACAGGTTTTCAAACTGGTACATTCAGAGAAAGGTCATTCAGGAGATGCAGGCACTTCCCGATCATATTCTTGGAGAGGCCGGCGTTGATCGCAATCACATCCACGATCATGTCAAGTCGCATTGTGTGCCAGCAGCAATTCCAATTATGGAAAATATTTCCCGGTTGTTGTCTGTATCCTGTTGTCTTACCCCAAGTTTAACATGTAGTGCTTTAACAGATTGATTCTGAATGAAATAAAAAATGGTGTGGCACTACAAGTGTGCATGATCGG
>JAJEAV010000055.1 GCA_022822625.1 Gammaproteobacteria bacterium
GGATTGCTGGTTCGACCAATCTACAACATGTGTGTGATGTCTCCCCCCTTGATCATTAACCGTGATCAGATAGATGATATGGTTCACATGCTCCGCCGAGGCATCGAGCTGACCTTGTCCGAATTGGGGTAATCCGACCACATGCTTCAATCCTTTGCCGGAAAATCATATTTCGAACTGTTCAGAGATCTGCTCTACTGAGTGTCTGCCGCTCAAGTAAGCACCATGTGCGGTATTCATGTACCGTATTGAAGTTGCCTCTCCCGCAAAATACAGTGCACCATTAATGGGTCGGGCCAACTGTTTTCGCATATCCCGATAACCCGGTCTCTGAGAGGAATATGCGCCGCAGATAAGCGGGTCATAACCCCAGGCGCTAACCTTGAATTCACGAAGCCCCTGTCTGATCGAAGTACCAAAAATCCTGATCAAGGCATCTTCGAGATAAGCGCGAGAGGCCGACACACCCTGCTTTTCGAGCCACCAGGCGAATCGCCCACCTGTGCTTGTGAACACGCAGTTGGTTCCAAAAGGCCGCATACGAATTGCCATCGAAATGCCATCTTGCTGATAGTGAATATTCTCTGGCGGCTCTGACCCGAAAGTGCCTGGTTCAAAACTGAAGAACTGGTAATTCGAATTGCCTAGCGGCAATGCCTCTATGGATTCACGTTTCCAGCAAGGCAATGCAGGCCGAAAATATATTCGGCCAGATGACAGCACGCCTGTTGATACCGTCAGGATAACTTTATCGGCCCGAATCATGCCTCCCCCTGTCTCAACCTTGACCGGAGCTTGTGTGTAGTCAATCGCCCTGACCTCGGTATTGAATTGAATTGGGCATGTTTCGGATTGTTTTTCGATCAGTGCGCCATATCCTTGCTGAACAGGCCAATCCTCGTCAGTTTCATCAAACTCGCAAGAATCCTGAACAGATACTTGATCCACATCATTGGAGTGAAGCAGGCTCCACCAGTAGTGCATATGTTCCGCCCATTTACTGTCATTGTCGATCGCATCAAATACCGAAGCCGATGGGTCGACCGTGTATAGGTCCTCGACTCGTCGAAAAGAGTCCTCACGAAATCGTTTGAATTCCTGCCATTCTCCTTGAGACAACCACGAACCGTCAAAGAACATTTCATATTCATAGTGTTCGCTTCTTGAGTAATCAAATCCAAGAGCGTCAGCAATCTTAACGTAGGGATTCTTGCTTGCACAATGCATCCAGTGGCATCCCAGATCGACCGGGATGCCATCAATATATTCAGTTAGACCTCGACCACCTGCTCGATGTGATGCCTCAAGAACAACATGTGGAATTCCGGATTTTCCTGCCTGTATAGAAGCTCCGATACCTGCCGCACCGGCCCCGATCACGACAAGCGGATAATCTATGGATTTTTTCATTTTCGGCACCATCTACGGATACAGGCAATTAGCCCGCTACCTGTTCTGGAATTGCAATAACCACCGGATTCAGATACGAAAAAGGAATTGTCAATCCTGCAAACCTTACAACACAACATTCTGGCATGTTCATTAATTTTCGATTGATTATTTTAGGAGTCACTGCATTAGTTGCTGGAATTTACCTTCAGTTATTTGGGTTCAATCTACCGGTACGCTATGTGCAGGAAATGCCGGAGATCGACAATTTTTTCTGGCCAGACCAAAAAGCATTGTCCGAATTTCAAATGGTGGGCACTGATGGATTGCCGTTTGGAATCGAGAATCTGAATTCGAAATGGAGTTTTGTGTTTTTTGGATATACCCATTGTCCCGATATCTGTCCGATCACCATGAATCTGTTACGGGAATCACGGGATTTTCTGCAGGAAGGTAATTCGGTTGACACTGACTCCATCAATTTTCTGTTTGTATCGGTTGATGGTGAACGGGACACGCCTGAACACTTGAGCCGCTACATTGAACATTATGGAGACAGCTTTATTGCTGCAACTGGCAATAAGGATCAGGTTGATTCGCTGACTCGGCAACTTGGGGTCCCCTACTCGATTGATGAGCATGAACCCGGTGATCAAGATTATCTGGTCGCGCATAGTGGTTCGATATTCCTGATTTCGCCAGATTCTACCTTGGCATCCATTTATCATCCCCCTCATGACAGTAAAATTCTGGTTTCGCGCTTTCTTGAGATACTGGAATTTTATTCGGAAGCATCCTGATCAAGATCTTCTTTTCTCGAAAAATGCCCTGATCATGGTGCTTGATTGATCTGCGAGAATTCCACTTTCAATGCGGCAGCGATGGTTCATGAATGGTGAGTCAAGAAGGTTGATCTGGCTTCCGGCAGCGCCATAGCGTTGATCACGGGTCGCGAAAACAACCCGTTTGATTCGGGCATTCAATATGGCGCCAGCACACATGATGCAGGGTTCCAGAGTTACATAGAGAGTAGTTCCATTCAAGCGGTAATTGCCAAGAGCATGGGTTGCGGAACGAATTGCCTGGATTTCAGCGTGTGAAGTTGGATCCCGTGTCTGTATCGGACAATTGAATCCCTTGCCAATGATTTTATTATCCTTGACCACTACAGCACCGACCGGAACTTCACCAATGGCCAGAGATTCCCTTGCCAATGCAATTGCGGCGGACATGAATTCAATATCCTGCTTTCTTTGACTCATGATATGTCCTTCCGATCTATTTCGCAACACCCGTCAACAGGCAGATATTCAACATCAATCAACGGTTGAACAGAAGGGGGGACTTGCTTATTTTTATGGATACCCCAATTCCACTATGAAGTGCAACACCCCTCTATTCCCGGATGAAGGCTATTCCTTCATCCGGGAATAGAGGGAGGCAACCATCAAGCCAGAGGCTCGAAATGCCCGTCCCTGACACTCTGGCGGTGACAATCTCGACTGATGATCGGCATCATAAATGCCGGAATCGGGCAATGCAAGGCCCGTGACGGGCCTTGCGGGGACGGTGGTTCAGCCGGTCTTCGACCTGTTGAACCTCCCGTGCCGTGACCCGGGAAAGATCGACGCCCTTGGGAAAGTATTCACGCACCAGGTCGTTGGTGTGCTCGTTCAGGCCGCGTTACTTCAGCCTATAAGATGCATTGTCCTGGTGTCGTGGAACTCATAACGAAAATTCATAAGCCTTCTATTCATAGGTACTTCTTAAAGATACTCACCGTCATCTCCTTATCCGCATGGGATTTTGTCATCACCATTCCTTTGCCAGCATTAAGAAAGGGAAAGCGCCGCCTTCAAATCCTCATGCTCAAAGGCCGACGCCATGCGATCGATCTCAGCTTGCGTCAAGCCCATTCGCGCGGCCTCTTCGCGCCAGGTTCTCACGGCCGTCCCGACTTCGGTGGCAATAGCGTGCGCTTTGCTTTCATCCAGTTCAAAATATCCCACTACACTCATCGCCAAATCCAGCGAGGCTGTACCGTCATCAAGATCAATGGCCGTTGTCAGAACGCGTGGTTTGATATCCATGGGCACTGGATTGAGATCATAAGCCGGGGCCAATCGCCAACCATCCGGACCGGTATAGAGGAAAGCGTGATTACGTAAATGGTCATCGGTGTTGGAGATCAGAATATTGAAAACGATGCGTCTCCACAGCTCATGCATATCCTGATTCGGGCTGACACCATACTGGCGCAGTGCATCAACAAACTCGAGATAACTGCGTGATTCGTTGCCACTAGCCCCGAGCATACTCATGGCTGAAAGAAATGGGATGCGCTCGCCTTGTACTCGGTCGAAACGACGCAAAAGCAGTACCGGCTTGTTCAACACATGTTCAATTTGCCAGTCGGGCACGGGAATACCGGACTTTGCCGCAAGACGGAGAGCAACTCCTTCCCAGAGAACTGCATTGATTTCATCATCCTTGTGCGGGAACTTAGCGATGGCGAGATGTCCGTCCCGATCCCTGACAGAAGCCTTGGGACGTGTGCCACCCAATGAGGAGCCAGGGGCCAACAGCAGGCGCAAATCCTCGTCGCTATCCGTATCACCAACGACATGTTCCGCTGCCGATAACAGTTGTGGCAAATCAATCAGGGACGGTATGCGTGCTACTTCATGTTCGGCAAGAAATGGGCCTCCCTCCTGAATGGCAAAGCGCAAAGCGCCTTGACGGGCTTCATCATCAACCCCGAGTAGATAGTCGATTTCCATCAAAGTGCGTGGTGTCTCACCCTCA
>JAJEAV010000011.1 GCA_022822625.1 Gammaproteobacteria bacterium
GCTGATGGAGAGGAAGATTAATTCCATGGATCTTGAAAACTGCGTGGTAGACGCGGACTTTGTCTCGAATTTCGAGCTGTATGCGTTCAGCAGCGAGGCGTTGCTGTTCCAGTCCGGGTATCTGACCATCAAGGAAGAGGAGGAACAGGGCAGTCGCATCCTGTACCATCTGGACTACCCGAACTTCGAGGTTCAAAGCAGTTTCAATGCAGGTCTGGCTGAGCACCTGACGAGGCGTGGCCGGGAAGTGGCGACTGCAGGAAAGAGCCTCGTTGAGTCTCTCGGAAAAAATGACTTTCCCGCATTCAGGGACAAGATTCAGGCATTGTCCAAGGGGATTCCCCATCCATGGCATGGCAGTGGCGATCTCGGCCACTACGAATCCTGGTATGCTAGCCTGTTGTATATGGGTTTCCGGACCACGGAAGTGGATCTTCGGGCAGAGGAGGCTTCAAGCCATGGCCGCTCGGACATGGTGCTGCTGCATGAAGGCCAGGTGTTCGTGCTCGAGTTCAAGATGGTGGAAGACGGCACCGGAACGGAAGAAGGTCTCGACAGTGCGATCACGCAGATACGGGAACACGGCTATGCGGAGAAGTATCGGGACTGTGGAGAACCGATTCACCTGATCGGCATGGTGTTTGGTCGAAAGGAAAGAAACCTGCTGGAAATTCGTGCCGAGGCACTTTGACCGACATGCCGGATGTCCTTACCCTGTCTGATAATGTGTCGAGATTGCTGTACCCCGTAATGTTCAACCAGAGGGTCATCGGCTTCGACTGATTTTGAATCCGGACCTGCAAGAGGCACTATTCCGGTAGCGAGACGCAGGTACGAGTAGTTATGAATTTATAGGATATTCTCTCGCTATCCATAAATATTAGTAACGCAAACAACGGGCAATATTTGGTTGTCTTGTGCCTGAACGGAAAATATTGCCATGTCTGTTTTCCAACATGCGTCGTGTTTTGAATAGGCCGGTTATACAGACATGCTCAATGTTGTGCCTGTATGGCTTTCCAGGCCATTCTTATTTCATGGGTTTTCCGATTGGCAATCCGCACCATCTCTTCCGGCAGCCCTTTCGAGATCAACTTATCGGGATGATGCTGACTCATTAACCTTCGATAGGATTTCTTTATTTCATATAGTGGCGTGTCCCTGGTCACTCCCAATACCGTATATGGGTCAGTCTTCGGCTTGCCTGAAAAACCCGCATGGTCTCTCGAATAGCCACCTCGCATATTCAAAATCATGTCGACTAGACGGCCAAGTTCACCTGGAGAAAATCCAAGACTTGACGCGATCTTCTGTAACACCGACCTTTCCATGTCATGAATTCGTCCATCAGCGAATGCCGATTCGATCTGTATCTCCAGAAAAAGCCGAATCAGCGTAGACCGGCGATGACACTCGTAACGGAACTGCTTCAATATTGCATCAACATCAAAACCCGGTTCCCGGCCCTGTCGAAACAATTTCCTTGCCAGTGCACGTTGATTGGCATCCAGCGACATTTCTGCCATAACGGTCTCCGCCTGATCAATTTCTTCCCGGGTAACCCTGCCGTCAGCTTTGGACACATAGCCCATAACTGAAAAGGTAGCGACAAAGAACGCTGTTTGAACCCGCTCCCTGTCCCCTGGAATCTGACCGGCTCCATGAACCTTCTTCTTGTCATAGGAATGACCAAATGCAGCCCCAATCAAGGCACCTATTGGTCCGCCAAGCATGAGACCGACCGTCCCACCTACAATTTTTCCCCACCAGCTCATGAGTAACCGTACCGTTGCAATGAAAAGATTGGACTGTTCAACAGGAATCCATGACTGAAGTATATCCCAATCAGGACTGTAGAATTTCCAGTGATTCCCGTAATAAAACGTCTATAATGATTTCATAATGTCCATAAGCGGGAACTCGAGATGGCGCAAGACTCACTCAGTATTCTAGTCACCGGCGGAACCGGACTCATCGGACAGGCATTAATCCCGGCGCTTGAAGGGAGTGGTCACAGGATTTCAGTGTTGACACGCCACCCAGACCGTTATCCTTCGACCCGGAATCACCCCGACCTTTTCTCTTCACTCGAAAATATCCCTGACAGTCATCCAGTAGATGCCGTCATCAATCTTGCAGGGGCGCCGATTGCCGGGATGCGCTGGAGCAAGCAGCGAAAGCAGGTTCTTCGGGACAGCCGAATCCAGCTTACCCGAAATCTCGTTAGGTGGATGGCTGTTCGCCAGCCCCCTGTATCCGTGATAATCAGCGGATCTGCGGTTGGGTACTATGGGAATCGCGATGACTGCATGATTGGGGAATCAGAACCACCTGGCGAAGACTTTGGAGCTCGTTTGTGCCGAGACTGGGAAAACGAGCTACTAGCCCTGGAAAACCTGGACATCAGGGTCGTAATCATTCGAACCGGACTAGTACTCAGCAGATTCGGAGGCATGCTGACACCCATGATCCCTATCTACAAGACTGGTCTCGGGGCTAGAATTGGAAGCGGCAAGCAATGGATGAGCTGGATTCATATTGACGATCAAGTGAAAGCCATCTGCCACCTTCTACACAACCCCTCTTCAAGCGGAGCATATAACCTGACGGCCCCTGTGCCGGTTCACAATACTCAATTCAGCGACACTCTGGCTCGGGTATTGAATCGACCCAGGCTTTTTGCATTTCCCGCCCCGATCCTGAAACTCGCTCTTGGCGAGGCTGCCGGCTTGCTTCTTGATGGCCAGCGTGTCATTCCTGATAGACTACAAGAGGAAGAATTTCAATTTTGCTTCAGGAATCTTGAAGAGGCACTCACTCATATAGCCAGTCCATAAGTCATGATTGCCGACAGTAAAAGATAATTAAAGCGATACAATATCTGGAATGTGGTTAATCAAGTGCAGGATACTGCGGAGCCGGTAGCAGAACAATATTCATGCCGGTATTCAAGTCATGAGTAGAAAATACGGGGCTGCATTCATCGCCAGCCCCGGGAAGGCTGACAATAATTCACGAACAGATGGCAAACCAAAGTCGTAAACCTGGACGACCCGCATCGATTCCGAAAAAACCAGCCGTAACGCTACTCAGCAACTTGACCGCGGTTGTCGTTGACACGGAAACCACTGGTCTAGATACAACCAGGGACAGAATAATCCAGATTGGCGGGGTTCGCATCAAGAGCGGTGTGCTTGATGAGGAGAATAACTGCAATCAACTCATCAATCCCGAGATGCCGATCCCGGACATTTCCCGTAACATTCACGGGATTGCAGATGAAGACGTCTGCGACTCTCCAAGATTTGTCGAGTTTGCTGCCCAGTTCAGGGACTGGCTCGGGAATTCGATGGTCATTGGACATTCGATTGGTTTTGACCTGGCCATATTCAAGCGCGAGTATGATTCATCTGGAATCCATTGGGAAGTACCGAGTGTTATCGATATTCGACACATGGTCGATATCCTGTCTCCAAACCTACCGAATTACTCTCTGGAGACTCTGGCAGCCTGGCTGCACATTCAGGTTCATGACCGCCATGACGCACTGGCCGATGCCCAGATGACGGCAAAAGTATTTATCGCACTGTTGCCCCTGCTTCGCGAACAGGGCATCCGCACACTTGCCGAGCTCGAAAATGCATCCAGAAAAGCGGACAACCGGTCTGTCGATGAAGTCAGGTCTGGCTGGTACGACTTCCTCCGTCAACCGGCTGATGATTCCCTGCATCACTCCCCCGCCCGGATTGACAGTTATGCTTACCAACACAAGGCCTCAGACACCATGTCTGCTCCCCTGCTCCTTGCAACGCCCCAAGATACCGTATCCCATGTACTGGACACCCTGATGGAAAAGAAGGTCAGCAGTATTGTGGTGAAGCCGCTCGAACCCTGTCCGAAGCATGGAATCGTTACTGAGCGGGATATTCTGCGAGCAATCAATCGACATGGTGCGGCCGCTTTGGACATGCCCGTCCAGAGCCTGGCTTCCTTTCCTCTAAAGACCGTCAAGCATGACGAATTTCTGTTTCGAGCGATCGGCATGATGGATAGGCTCGGATTCAGACATCTTGGCGTAGAAGGCCCCGATAGGCAAATCGTCGGCATGCTAACCTCGCGTGATCTCATCCGGCAGCAATCCACGGAAGCGGTCAATGTTGGAGATGCAGTTCTTCATGCAGAAACCG
Organism: Gammaproteobacteria bacterium; assembly: GCA_022822625.1. GTDB lineage: Bacteria > Pseudomonadota > Gammaproteobacteria > Arenicellales > Poriferihabitantaceae > Poriferihabitans. The sequence goes on from JAJEAV010000011.1 coordinate 4,188, forward strand.
GGCAGGATCTGGCCAGTGCCTGGGCAAATCTTTCGCAGGTAGCTATTGGCCTCGATCGGGAAAACGTAGATGTGCGTAACATCGCAACCATTATCTCTGAAGAGTTGAAGGCGATAACCCGTCAGGCATGTATCATGGCAGAGAAAGAAATGGTCGATAACGGACTGGGCCCTGCTCCTGTACCCTACTGCATGCTGGTGCTTGGGTCTGGAGGACGAGGTGAAAGCCTGCTGGCCATGGACCAGGACAATGCCATTGTCTACCTTGAAGGCGAACCGGATTCCGAAACCGACCGATGGTTTGAAAAACTCGGCCAGCGCACATCGGAACTTCTCAATATTGCCGGCGTTCCCTATTGCAAGGGAAACATTATGGCCAGCAACCCTGAATGGCGAATGGGGCTGCCTCAGTGGAAGTCCACAATCGAGTCCTGGATTTCGCGAACCCGTCCCGATGACTTGCTAAAGACGGATATTTTCTTTGACGCAGTCGCAGTGCACGGTGATGAATCCCTCATGGAAGAGATTACAGGACATGCCCTTGCACTCGGATCTGCATCAAGAAGCTTTCTATCACTGATGGCAACCAACGCTTCGGATGTACGTTCTCCATTCACCATGTTCAAGCGATTCAAGCTTGTAGATGGACGCATGGATGTCAAGATGGGCGGGATATTGCCAATCTTCTCGGCTGCTCGTGTGGAATCCATTCGAAACAGGATATTGTATAAATCAACACCGGAAAGACTAAATGCACTACTCCAGATGGGCAGGCCTACAGAATTGATCGTCAATCTCACGGAGGCCCATCGAATCATTCTGACAGCAATACTCAAGCAACAGCTTTTCGATCTTGAAAACGGAATTTTCCTATCCAACAGGATAGCACCCGACAAAATGAAGCCCAGTCTCCGAAACAATCTCCGATGGGCTCTTCAACAAGTGCCTTCGGTAACTGACCTACTAGGGGTACCTGCCAAGTAACGTATAATGCGGTATTCGATTTCCACCTGACTGAGTAAAGCATCATGAAGAAAGTCAACAGTAGCTTGATCCTGGCAATGCTCTGCATGGCATTCACTACCCATGCATCCACTCAAACATGGTCCGACACGCAGAAAGAACAACGTTGGGCAGAACAGATTGTCGACACCCTGTTCGATGGAGAACCGATTTGGCTTGAGGCAAATGATCATGAATTTCTAGGCATTGAAATGCAGGCATCAGAGGGTAATACTGGCCGTGCAGCAATCGTGATACATGGCATTGGAATACACCCGAACTGGGAGCAGGTGGTGCGCCCCCTTCGGGTTGGATTAACTGAACATGGTTGGCACACACTTTCAATTCAGATGCCAATCCTGCTGAATGATGCTGATTCCCATGATTATGCCCCCCTTCTTGATGAAGTGTCTGTCCGTATCAATGCCGCTATCGATTATCTCAAGGAACACGGACAACAGGAACTCGTCATCATTGCCCACAGCATGGGTGCCACGATGACCATGCGTTATACGAAAGATGTTCCCGATACACCGATTCGGAGTCTAGTGCTAATTGGAATGCAGGGAGGTAGCGAAACGATCTATGATAATGCCGAAGCACTAAAGGATGTCCGCATGCCGGTCCTGGATCTGTATGGAAGTGAGGATTTGCCGGGAGTCGTTGATTTCGCCGATCGCAAGGCGCAAGCGGCAACCGGTAATCCGAAGTTTCAGCAAATCGAGGTTCAGGGCGCCAATCACTTTTTTGATGGTCTGGAAGACAGACTGGTTAAAATAGTCAGCAAGTGGCTGAAGGATAGCCAGTCCTCGTAGAATATTACGAGAATCGGGCTGGCTGTCACCGGCAATCAAGTATTCATGTTGGTAGGCAGTCATTACCAGAGCACTGCCTGACATGAAGAACATGCCTCCAATTTGATGCCAGCAAAGAAATCCTCGAGATGGTTGTTCATTCCGCAGAATTCCCGACAATTTCCGCCAAGACACGTCCTGCATGACATTGGACGTCAATTCAAATCATCCCGTAATACCCCATAAGAACTTTACGATTCTGTCTCTGGCAATTAGCCAGACCATAAACTGGGCAGGATTGTTCTATGTGTTTCCCGCCCTGTTGATTTTCTGGGAAGCGGATCTGGGGTGGTCAAGAATGGAAATCACCGGCGCATTGACCCTGGCAGTTGTCATGTCGGGGCTGGGATCCCCGGCCTGCGGAAAGATGATCGATCTGGGGCAAGGGCCTCTCATGATGAGTTCCTGCATCCTGCTTGGCTCGTTTGGACTGTTCGGGCTGTCAATGGCAAACAGCATCTTCGGGTTTTATTTCTTCTGGGCTGTTATCGGTATCAGTTTTTCAGGTTGTCTGTACGATCCCTGCTTTGCTCTTGTTACAAGGAGTCAGGGTCGTGATGCAAAACACGACATTACCCTGATTACCATTATCGCTGGCTTTGCCGGAACGCTGAGCTTCCCCTGTGCATATTTTCTGGCCGATGCATTGGGGTGGCGCGAAGCGGTGCGGATTTTCGCCCTGTTCGTCCCGATTGCGTCTGCACCGATCGCCTGGATAGCTACCCGGCAACTCGAAAAATACCGGCATGAAGAAAGTCCGATTGCCCATCCGGCAACGAAAATCCGCAGTGGCCTTATCAGTCCAGTGTTTCTCTGCCTTGGTGTTGGTTTTGCTTTCTTGGCGATTGTGCATGGTGCGACACTTCACCATTTTCTGCCTCTTGTAAAAGAGAGAAGCATTCCAGCCGGGACCGCCGTACTTGCGGTATCCCTGATCGGTCCCATGCAGGTTGCAGGAAGGCTGATTCTGTCATTTCTCAAAAACAGGGTAACCCATCATGCCATCTCGATGAGCAGCTTTCTGATCATGGGGGCATCAATGCTTGTGTTACTGGGGATCTCGTCAACTCCAGAACTATTCCTGTTTGTAATGATGTTTGGAGGCGGGTATGGGCTGGTCAGCATCATCCGTCCGGTTATTGCCCGGGATATTCTGGGCGAAATGAATTTTGGAGTGAATTATGGAGTGATCGCCCTGATATACATGATGGGTTCTGCGGTTTCACCATTTCTGGGATCGCTGATTTGGGAATTTGGCGGATATAACCTGCTCCTGTACTGGTTAATGGCATTTGCCATTTTAGGGGTCATTCTGTATGTTGTATCACATTCAATTGCCGGGCGCCCACATCCACCCATTCAAGATTAATCATCACCCAGGTCAAACCATGATCAAAAGCCTATTCTTCGTTTTGCTGATTACCCTCTGCTATTCAGGATACAATCTGCTTATCAAGGTCTCAATGTCACACGCCGAATCCACCATTACCTCTCCGATCCTTGCCGCCATCTGTCTGCAGTTTTCCGCATTGGTGGTATCGGTGGCCTACCTGTTGACCATGGTCAAAGATTCCGTGTCCATCTCTGATTTTCCGCTTGGTGCCTATGCCTGGGCAGTCGGCGCAGGAATTTGCATCGGAATTGCCGAAATCCTGTATTTTTATCTGTTTCGTGGATTTGAGGGAGAGGCACCCATTCAGGCCAGTACAGCAATTCCGGTGGTGGTCGGAGGTACAATCCTGATTACAGTCCTGGTATCAGCATTGCTGTTTCGTGAATCGATCAGCTATTCCCAGTGGTTTGGAGCGACAATGGCATTTGCGGGAATGGTCGTCCTGGCTTTCAATCCGGGTTGATCCGCATATCTGGAGAAAACAGGTTGATCGGATACCATCAGTGACAGAGCCAGAGTCCTCGGTTCTGCAACACGAATTCAGTCTGTGGCAGCTTTTTCAAGGCGTTGATGTATTCCGGCACACCTGCCTCAATTTCTATCACATACCAGTTTGAGAACGCAGTATCGCGAACGCTGCCTACTCCTGATTGGGATAACAGGAAATCGTGTCCAGAGAAATTCGATTCTAACGAATCTAGACCGACCACGTACTCGGCCAACCCTTCCTGATTGACAAATCCAGCAGCATTCAGTTTGACAAGTTCCGCTTCTGTATAGGACTTGAAGAAAACAACCATTAACTTACCGACCGGTTCCAGCATGCCACTGAATCCCACAATAAACAGGCAGGTAGCGCAGCCGATGTAGATACCGAGTCTCTTGATGGATGCGATCATATCGAATCGAGTCAGCGGGTTGATTTGATTGTGGTCAATTTGTACGCTAGCAAGGCGAACGTAAAAGCGTGGATCCTCATTACCCGGAAACTCTCCTGCCTTCTTTCTCATACATTGAAATTATTATCAGCAACGATCGATTTTATCCCGGGATTGTGCATTTGCAGACTGCAGAAAAGTGTCCAGACAGTGACATCATCCGGGTGATTATGGGTACAACCCTTGTCCTGCCAGACCGGGGGTTCAGTCTACGACACAGTGGCGGAATTTCGGGGTTTTCCTGCATGGGGTTTTCCTGCATGCTACATGAGGTCTGCCTCGTAGTATAACTCTACCTAGTTTTCCGATGGTGCTTTCCGGTGGCGAAACTGACGTATTTCGCGTCTGCCAGAAAACCCCTGTTTTCGCTAATGGGGCACGGGGCTCTGGAGCGGGCACGGCTTCGCGGCCCTGGCGCTGGGCCACTGAGACCTCGCGTGGGGCAAAACGGGACAGCTCTGGCAGGAAATTTCTCGACCGCGTAGGCGTACGTGGTCTGGGATACCTCGGACACGGACACGTTCATACGGGGTCCGGGCACGGCCACGATAACCATTACCGATCTGTCACGGCCTCCGGCTGATGCCGACATCCTCCTCGATGGCGTGAACAGGCCACTCCGGTAATTCGGCCTGCCGTTGGCAAACGGGGGCTTCTGGGCTGGAAGGCATGAGCCGACTGGATTGCTGGCTAGTCCCATGGATCCGCCTACGAGGGAGTCTGGGGGGTGTTCGACATCGTGAATCACCTCGGTATCTTCGGAACCAGACGCACGGAGGTGATGGATATTCCGATACGTATCGGAAACAAAATTCCTGTCAGAATGGGAATGACACGAAAACCAGGCGCAACCACGACAATCCCCCATATCACGATAGAACCGGACCCCCTGCATTTAATTCAACTTGATGATGGCTTCCACTCAAACCGGACATGTCGACAGGACATGTCCACAGTGCCTGACATCGTTCGGACCTTGAACACTCGGGATTTTTCTGTATTCCTTTCGCTTTTCCTCCATTGCCGGGCGAATATTTTCTTGTACAAAATGCATGTTTTTGAGAAAATTTGAGATCACTTCAAACAAGAACACTTCATTCAATGAGTCGATCAAAAGAACAACTTGATGCCGTCAAAAACTCAACTGGCTTCATCGCCGCACTGGACCAAAGCGGTGGTAGCACACCGAAAGCATTAATGCTCTATGGGGTTGACGAAAACCAGTACTCATCCGAACGGGAAATGTTTGAAAAGGTTCATGAGATGCGAACCCGTATCATGACCAATCAATACTTCACCAGTGACTGCATCATGGCCGCTATCCTGTTCGAGAACACCATGGACCGAACCGTTCTCGACAAACCAACCACACGCTACCTATGGGAGGACAAAGGTATCTTGCCCATTCTCAAAATTGATCAGGGACTTGCCAATGTAGAGAACGATGTGCAGGTCATGAGGCCCATGCCCGGCCTGGATACCTTGCTCGACAAGGCTCTGGACAATGGTGTGTTTGGAACCAAGATGCGGTCTGTGATTAAGAGCAATAACCAAAAAGGTATCGAGGATGTCGTTGCACAGCAATTTGAAATCGGAACCCAAATCCTGAACAAGGGCCTGGTTCCAATTATTGAACCCGAAGTGGATATTCATTCCCCTGACAAGCAGGCTGCTGAACAGACATTGCGCAAACTGCTCCTGTCTCACCTTGACTCGCTCCCTCAAGGTCATCAAGTTATCTTCAAGTTGACATTGCCCGAGACCGCAAATTTCTACATGGAATGTATTGATCACCCCAACATTCTGAAAGTGGTCGCTCTTTCGGGCGGCTATTCCCGTGTGGAAGCAAATCGACGCCTAAGTGAAAATCTGGGCATGAAGGCGAGTTTTTCCAGGGCATTGACTGAAGGGCTGAATGCTTCCCAGAGCGATGCTGAGTTCAGCCAGGTAATTCGCGAGTCGATTGCATCAATCGTGGCCGCGTCCAGAACCTGACCGGGCAAGCGAATTCGTACTGTGAATTGAGTATCTACGCGCCTGAAGCCAGACAAGCTGTCCAGTCCGCCTGATAACTGAACAAGTCGGAAAACCTTGATTTGTCGATATCTTCTGGTCGGATTCTTCTCGGCACACCTGATTGTCCTGATTATGATCCCGGCCTGTGGATAACTTTGCGGATAATTTTTTTGCAGGTGGTTGACTTTTCGTAATAACACCACACTTCCATGAAACTCTCAGCCTACTGTTTTTTTCAATATTACTTTTTCTATCAGACAGATACTGGATATTTCTCTTCTTGAATAGTAACTATCTTCAGTAATTTTCGGGCTTACTACATGCCTGTTTTTACACTGTGAATAAAATTAATAGAAAAACAGAAGGTTATTGCTTATCATGAATTCGAATTCACAAAATCATGCGTTAAATTCAGGGCAACTTGTTCCCTGCTCGCTGATGAGAAGAGCGGCTTCAATGATCTATGATTTGATCCTGCTCTCCTGTATTCTGTTCATGGCATGGCTACCGATGCCGCTGATTTCAGATCTTCTCAACCCTGTCGCCGACCGAATGATTCGGGCGACCTATTTGCTGGTTGTCTGCTTCCTTTATTTTGCATGGCCCTGGTGTCATGGTGGGCAGACTCTGGGCATGCGCTCCTGGCACATACGTCTGATTGACCCGGAAAATCCTGAATACTCCATCACACTGAAACAGGCATGGTTCCGATTCATGGGATCAATGCTTTCCTGGGCCGCCTTGGGTGTCGGGTTTCTCATTGCGGGTTTTCATCCTCGAAAACTCGCATGGCATGACCTGATGTCAGGTACTCGGCTTATCCATTCAAGCGGTGGCTTTCGAAGTTCGGGCCCGCACGAACCACAACACGAGGATCGCTGAAACTGCAATAATCAGGGCCGGTATGGTAGCCAGATTGAGAACAGTCCAGCCAATATGGAAGTGCAGGTAACCGGATATGGCCGCCGTTGTTGCCACCACGGAAAATACCAGAAAGTCATTTAACCCCTGAACCATTCCTTTTTCGGATGGTCGATGGACTTCCGTCAACAAGGTTGTACCGCCTACGAACAGAAAGTTCCACCCGATTCCAAGAGCAACCAGGCCAACCAGATAATGCGCGTACATATCACCGGAAACTCCCGAACCAATACTGATACACAATGCCAGAATACCCAGCAGCATAATCTTCAACACTCCAAATCGATGGATCAAGTGACCCGTAAAGAAGGAGGGAGCAAACATTCCAACGATATGCCACTGGATCACTACGGCGATCTGATCGAATGTAAGGCCCGAATCCTGCATGGCAAGTGGTGTCGATACCATGAGCAGGTTCATGGTTCCATAAGCAATCATTGCACAAAGAGCAGCCACTATAAACCCAGGCAGGACAATAATATATATCAACGGCCGCTTGTCCTCGACTTCAGGACTCTTCGCGGGAGACGAAAGAGAGGCAAATGACAATATGACAAGCACTAATGCGGACATTACAATAATGCTTCCAAAGGCTACCGTAAATGGTGGCAACGATGATAGCTGATTGGTAAACCTGGCAATTGATGGCCCTAGAAATGCTGCCACCAATCCCCCTGCCAGTACCCAGGATATGGCACGACTTCGGTATTCCTGATCGACCACTTCGGCCGCTGCGAAACGCAGAAATTGCGCACTGGCCATTGAAAAACCCTGGAATATTCCAGCTACGGCAAACAGGAAGAAACTGCCGGTATAAATGCCCATGGCCGCCAGCCCCCCGCCCAGTAGGCCACTGGCTGCTCCGATGTAGAATCCCAGCTTCCTCCCGTATTTCTGCATGAACAGGGATATCGGGATCAGGCCAGCCATAACCGACATATAGGTTATACCCAGCGGCAAGGTCGAATAGATGCTCTCGGTCGCAAGTGAGTATCCTACCAGGGCAGAACTGGTCATGGTCAGTGATGTGCTCGACATGATGAGCGCATTGCAAATTGCGAGGACCAGAATATTCTTGTACATCCTTTATGCCAATATTGATCTGGCCAGACTAGACAGGGCCGAGAATACTATCAGATTCCACAGTCTCAATACACTTCCGGATACTGTCAAGCCATCCGATATTGTCAGTGTAATGATGTCCATGGCCTTGCTTCACTCCCTGACATTATCTGGTCCCAGCACGCCATCCTATCTTGGCCCGGATGGTTTTTTCAAGATGTGGCTTGAACATTAGTATATCCCTATATCAGGCTGGCATCATTCCCCTTCTCAACATGATGACCTCTTTTACCATCATCACTGGTAATTTCATTCCATGCAATGGTGGGGCAATAGAGTAACAAGACCGAACCTTTGCTGTACAATCAGCACAAGGTTTGACCTTCTGTCATATTGGTCTCCTGGGACCATCCGAAAATACTCTTAATCAAGATTTTCTCTTATACGGGAAGCATACATAATTCAGACTGTTCATGGAATATTACGATCAAATCTTCAAACTAATCCAGATCGTGTTTGTTGATCTTGTGCTAGCCGGCGACAATGCAATTGTAATTGGAATGGTGGCTGGAAGATTCCAGCCCGAGTACCGACGAAAAGTCATCTTTTACGGCGTAGGTGTAGCAGTAGTTCTGAGAATTGTTTTTGCCCTCATAACGGTCCAATTGCTGCAAATTCTGGGCCTGCTTCTGGTTGGCGGATTGCTCCTGTTGTGGGTGTGCTGGAAACTGTGGAGAGATTTAAGGGAAACGGCACACCCACCGGCTCAGGACACGCAAGAGGAAACTACACTTACGGAAAACCCCTCCATGCTCTCGGCGATTGGTTATATCGTGGTCGCAGACATATCAATGTCCCTTGACAATGTTCTGGCCGTCGCAGGCATTGCCGAGGGGCATACGGCCATACTGGTTTTTGGACTCGCACTTTCCGTAGTGCTGATGATGGTTGCAGCAACCCTAATCGCCGAGTTCCTGCAAAAACGCAAATGGATCGGATATGTCGGCCTCGTGATCATATTTTATGTGGCAGTCAAGATGATATATGAGGGCGGCCTGCAGGTTTACCCTCTATTGACTTGACTACACGTGTTCATATGCCTTGACACGTATCGAAGGAATACCAGTCTCTCCTGCCCGGATATTTCAATACCACTGACTGGCCCGGATGGTCTTCTAGACCGATTGCTCAAGCATGGCGAAAACCGGCAACGCGCCGCTCTCGAGAAACTCCAGAAATGCACCCCCGCCAGTCGAAATACAGGATATGCCGTCAGCCAGATTATTCTGTTCAATAGCCGCAAGGGTCTCACCACCTCCAGCAACAGAATAACTGTTCGAGGCACAAATGGATCGACCAATTTCCCGAGTACCATGGGAAAAAGCCTCGAACTCAAACACTCCCAATGGGCCATTCCAGACAATGGTTTGGGATGCATTGATCGTATTTCGGTACTTTTCACAGGTCATCGGCCCGATATCAAGAATCATGTCATCCGACTCAACATCCAAAACAGACTTAACCGCAAATGCAGCCTCAGCAGCAAAGCGGTCTGCAACAACCACATCATCAGGAAGCAGGATATTCTTTCCGAGTTTCCTCGCTGACTGGATCAGGTCTGCAGAAAATTCTACCAGGCCTGGTTCATGAACCGAATGTCCGACATCCAGTCCGGATGCGGCCAGAAAGGTATTGGCAATACCTCCACCGGGTATCAGGGTATCAACCTTTTTCATCATGCTGTCCAACAACACCAGTTTCGTTGAGACCTTGGAACCACCGATAATCGCAACCATGGGTCTTGATGGATGCTTGAAGACCCTGGAGAGCGCCTCGACCTCCGCTACAAGCAATGGACCGGCGCATACCTCTCTGGCAAACAACCCTACCCCGTAGGTCGATGACTGCATTCGATGGGCAACACCAAATGCATCCATGACAAATACATCACACAACGATGCATATCGTCGACTCAATGTCTCCCGGTTTTCCAACTCACCCTCATTGAAGCGGACATTTTCCAATAGCACAACCTGTCCCCTTCCAAGCTTCGGTTCCTGCGACAGATAGTCATCAATCAGTGAAACCTCTTGACCCAGAAGGTCAGACAGGATATCGGCAACCAGATTCAGGGAATATCTCTTGGCAAACTGGCCTTCGACAGGTCTTCCCAAATGTGACATCAACATCACTTTTGCACCGGCCTCGGAAGCCTTGCGGATGGTTGGCAAGGACAGGTCGATACGTGCAGTCGACATGACCCGACCCCCCTTGACCGGAACATTCAGATCTAGCCGAATCAGGACCCTCTTCCCACGCAATGCGAGGTCATCTAGTGTTTTGTACTTCATGCCGCGTGAAGTTTGCAGAATATTCTGGCAGTTTCGACAATCTCCCCCCTAATTCCCAGACAGGAATCGGGCGTATCTCGACATGATTCAAGCATTCATCAAGGCCATCGTTGTATCCAGCATTCGGTTTGAAAATCCCCATTCATTGTCATACCAGGAACATACCTTTACCAGAGTACCTTCAGTCACACGAGTCATGCCGGCATCTACGGTTGACGAGACCGGAGCATGATTAAAATCCGAAGATACCAGCGGTTCGTCGGTGTAATCCAGAACTTTACCGTCAGCGGCATTTTTCAAAATTCCGTTAATCTCCTCGACTGTAGTGGCGCGTGATGCAACAAAGGTCAGATCAACCACGGAAACATTAACAGTCGGCACTCGAATCGAAAAACCATCCAGCTTGCCATTTAATTCAGGCAACACCAAACCGACTGCAGCCGCTGCCCCGGTTTTGGTAGGTATCATGGAACTGGTTGCTGATCGTGCCCTTCTTAAATCACTGTGATAGACATCATTCAGAACCTGGTCGTTAGTATAGGCATGTATGGTGTTCATGAGTCCATGCACAATACCTACTGAATCGTTAAGCACTTTTGCCAACGGAGCCAGACAGTTTGTCGTACATGACGCATTGGAAATAATCGTATCCGAGGGTTTCAGGCCCTGGTGGTTGACCCCGTATACCACTGTCGCATCAACATCGCTCCCGCCTGGGGCTGAAATGATTACCTTTCGGGCTCCCGCTTCCAGATGAGCCTTGGCTTTTTCCTTGCTGGTAAACAAGCCGGTACATTCATAAACCACATCAATACCCAGAGCATGCCATGGAAGTTTCGATGGGTCCCGTTCGGAGAACGCTCGAATCCGATCTCCATTGATGCGCAGGTTATCGCCATCCTTCTCAACTGTGCCTGCAAATCGACCATGCGTTGTGTCGTATCGGGTCAAGTGAGCGTTAATATCAACACTGCCCAGATCATTGATGGCGATAATCTTGATATCCTGATTGCCTGACTCATATTTGGCACGAAGAATATTTCGGCCAATTCGTCCATAACCGTTTATTGCGGCATTAATGGTCATTGTTTACTCCGTATGAAAAAAGAAATTTGTTCCCGTGAATTGCTGCAATGACGTGCAGACGCGATTCTCCATCTGTCTCAGGCCAATGTGGCAACAGCTCGGACTGACTGTCATCAATACTATCCCTTGTGGTTTGCCATCTGTTGCCTGACCGCCGCAACCAGAGTATCTGTTGTCATTCCGAAATGTTCAAAAACATCATTGGCCGGTGCCGACTCGCCAAATGTTTCAATGCTGACCACTGCTCCATCCAGCCCGACATATTCTGCCCACAAGGCCCCAACCCCGGCTTCTACTGCGACTCTGCGCCTTATTGACGATGGCAATACCGATTCCCGATATTCTGCATCCTGCTCCGAAAACCGATCAGTCGATGGCATGGATACCACCCTCACCTCGATATCGGTCAATTCCTCGGCTGCGCTCATTGCGAGTTCAACTTCTGAACCGGTAGCCATCAATATCACATCCGGCTCACTCGCACAATCACGAAGAATGTATCCTCCCTTCTTAATCAGGGATAGCTGTTCGGGCGTACGAGTTTGATGCGGCAAGGATTGCCTCGAGAAAATCAGACTGAACGGACGATCCGTTGATTCGCAAGCCTGTTGCCAGGCCACCATCGATTCGACTGCATCACACGGTCGCCAGACAGACATTCGAGGGATCAGACGAAGGGTTGCCGTCTGTTCAACAGCCTGATGTGTCGGCCCATCCTCTCCCAGCCCTACCGAATCATGAGTAAATACGAAGATCGATGGCTGCTTCATCAATGCCGCCATGCGAAGCGCATTGCGTGCATATTCGGAAAACATCAGAAATGTTCCACCATAAGGCTTGAATGCACCATACAGAGCGAATCCGTTCATCACCGCGGCCATGCCAAATTCGCGTACGCCATAATAAATATAGTTGCCACTCCAGTCATATGGCGTAATTGTTTGAGACCCTGACCATTGCGTCAGATTGGACCCGGTCAGGTCCGCAGAACCTCCGATCAGTTCCGGAAGAATCGGACCGATCGCCTCCAACGCAAGTTGAGATGCTTTTCTTGTTGCAACAGTTTCGGCCTTGCGATCGGCTTCTTGAAGCATTGACTCACAGAGTGAATGCCAGTTTCCGGGCAATCGCTTGCTCTGTCGCCGCACGAATTCTTCGGCAAGATCTGGATAAGCCTTCCGATACCCGGAAAACCCGGCCTCCCAGTCGCTCTCTGCCTGCATGCCTTTTTCACAGCCATTCCAGGCATCGTAGATTGACTCGGGAATCTCAAACGGCGGATGCTTCCACCCGAGTTCAGCTCGAGCAAGTTCAACCTCCTGCTCACCCAATGGAGCACCATGACTGGACTCCTTGCCTGACTTGTTGGGGGAACCAAACCCAATAACGGTCTTGCAGCAGATTAGAGAGGGTCGTCGCGTTTCATCCTTGGCCGCCTGAATAGCACTTGAAACAGCATCTGGGTCGTGCCCATCGACATCCTTAATCACATGCCAGCCATAACTGTTAAAGCGAGCGGGAGTATCATCGGCAAACCAGCCCTGAACCTCGCCATCAATCGAGATGCCATTGTCGTCATAGACTGCAATCAATTTACCGAGACCAAGGGTTCCGGCGAGTGAACATCCCTCATGAGATATGCCTTCCATGAGACAACCATCACCCGTAAAAACATAGGTATAGTGGTCCACGATATCATACCCCTCCCGGTTGAAGGTTGATGCCAGAACCTTCTCGGCAAGTGCCATGCCGACCGCATTGCAAATCCCTTGGCCAAGCGGCCCGGTCGTTACTTCAACACCAGCCGTATAACCATATTCGGGATGACCCGGGGTTTTCGAATGCAATTGCCTGAAACGCTTGATTTGACCAATATCAAGATCATAACCCGTCAAGTGCAACAGGGAATAAAGCAGCATTGAACCATGACCATTCGACAGCACAAACCGATCCCGGTTGACCCATTGGGGATTGTTGGGATTATGAGTGAGAAAATCCGACCACAGAACCTCGGCAATATCGGCCATGCCCATGGGGGCACCGGGGTGTCCGGAATTTGCACGTTGCACAGCATCCATACTCAGTGCCCGGATTGCATTGGCCTTGACTCGGCGGGTTATTTCAGTCATGGATTCATCTTTCGCAATAGTAACCCATGTCTTGGCTTGACAAACAAGACATGCGAATAAAGGTACTCAACTTACATTTAGGAACAAGATCGGTCAAACGGTTTTTTCAAGCAGAATAGCCAGGAGATAATTATAATCCGGCTTGTCTTCGGAATCGAATATTTTTGTGAGGTGCAAAAACCTGCATGTACACAGACCGATCAATCACGAATGAAAAGCGGTTGATTCTATATCAATCCGTTGATTTTCCGAACTCGCCAATCTATCAAATAGCCGGTTGACTTGAGGGTTGCCGGATTATCGACCGATATATATTGGCCTTCCATCATTCAAGCATAACCAGCCTTTAATGATTCTGTAAAGAAACCAGATAACGATTCCTGCTCCTACAAGAAATAGAATGCCTATGACATACGGCCCCAAAACAAAAGCTGTAACAAGACAAAGTAGAGAACCTGCCACAATCCACAATAGGCCATACCAGAACGTGCGAATTTGCCATACAAAATGTGACTCAAGCCATGTCCCTTGTACATCTGCCTTCTTGACGTAATTGATGATCACTGCAATGACCAAAAGAATACATGGCACAAAAAAACTCAAGGCCTGCAGCAGGTAGACGACATGGGCTACCTTGGTTGCTGACTCTTCGAGCTTGTCAGCGGATTCAAAAAAGTCTTCTAGCATTGATAAATAGTTCGATCATTCACACCCATGAACATGCTTGGTCGGCAAGATGAATGCAGGAGGAGTCTCTTCCTCCGAGAACTGTTCGGGATATCGCGTTTCTACAACTGACTGCATACGAAACCGGGTGATCGTCAGTGTTGCCGTTGATCAAGCCGAAATAGGAAGCATGCAACTCTGCAACTCATTAATTATATTATCGAATAATAACAGAATTTTAAGCATATATTACCTGTATTTACCCCGGCTTTAGTGAGCATAGCCATGAGAAAACATTTTCGAAACACTGGACGAACGCGGAGACTGCTGCCAGACCGTGATCACGAACTACCCTGTACCATTTACGTCATGGATTTTACAACAGCCTTTGCCTAGGAAAAACGGGAAAAGTTTGTTGCAGGTTCTGTGGAATCGTGAGCGAGAGACACGAAAGTGTGATCAAGCCATGGGCAAGATCCCTCATGGTTCTCATCTGTCAGTGCAGTTTAATCGGAGCGATACAGGTCACCCGAAGCCACCTCCAGGTGACCATTAATCCAACCCTGCCATTGACCTAGCAGTTTGCTATTGACAGCAGCGACAATCGCACGTTTGCGTAGTTTGCCACAATCCAGGGGCTGGCCGGATAGGGATGTCGCCTGACCACCTGACTCCAGCAATATCAGATAACCTGCTGCAAAATCCCAGAGCTTCTGGCCACCATGAAGATACAGTT
Source organism: Gammaproteobacteria bacterium (assembly GCA_022822625.1). Classification (GTDB taxonomy): domain Bacteria; phylum Pseudomonadota; class Gammaproteobacteria; order Arenicellales; family Poriferihabitantaceae; genus Poriferihabitans. The sequence continues at coordinate 19,341 of JAJEAV010000011.1, forward strand.
GAAAACGACCTGTTGCCAGCCAGCACCACTCAAGTACTGATGACCCAAGGTTGCGCTGGGACCGATATGGGGGGCAACGCACGAGTTGTGCAGACAGATCTTCGGTAAGCCGCTTGTAGTCAATATTGGCAACACAATCGGATAAGGAAGTATCGGCAAAACAGCTTAACCTGTGGTCATTGAGATAGGCACCTTGACTTCGAACAGCCGAGAAACACTCGTTTCGAATGGGGTCAAAAGTAACCGCCAGTTCTGGCTGTCCGTCAATTACCAGTGACAATGATACCCCGTAAAACAGAAATCCACTGGAAAAGTTGGTTGTACCGTCCAGTGGATCAAGCACCCAGTACCCTTCTTTTGCATGACGAATCACTGCATCCTGTTCGTCGTAATGCATTTCCTCACCGACGAATCCAAACTGCGGCCAACGTGCCTCCAGTTCCCGCTTCAGTTGTCTCTGGATAGACAGGTCAATTTCGGTAACTATGCTTCCATCATGCTTGATAGTGGTTGCATTTTCAGGAACTGCCCTGTCAAAGGTAGATTGCGATATCTGAACAACAAGGTCTGCGACTTCACATCTATCTGGAAAGAAGATCATTTCGGCTTGAATTTTTGTTCACGAAGAATGTGAAAGAAACCAACAGGGGTTTCTTTGTATTCTATCCACTGGCAAGAATCAAAAAAGATTCAGTTCTCATAAATCACCAAATTCTACAGTCTCTCAACCATGCGCAGTATTGAACCGAGATGTCCTGGCACATGAGGGGTGTCTTCCTTCAATTCCGCCTCAATTGACTGATGAACCTCCAGCAATAGATTGAGAACAACCGCTGAATCGAACGTGGTTTTCAGATTCTCTTCACTAATCATCGGCACGACAACATTGCAGATGCGAGATATTTCCTCATGTTGACGGGTTACACACAATTTCGACAGGTTGGAAAATCCCTTGCGAATGCTGGCCACAATCTCCCGGTCGGCCAAATCTGTCTGCCATGTTTTCAACCCTGACCTGATCGCATGCAGTTGTTCGACTATCAGCCCGTAATCCGAATTTGCTTGTGACGTCTCGGATGTTTCTCGCCGGGCAAGACATTCTTCAATCAAATCACGAATTCGATCCAGCCCGGGATCTGAATCCCTGACTGGATTTGCATCGTTGATCATCATAACCGCCTCTTCTCTGATTGAATCAACAATCAGGACAAGTTCTTCAGCAAATTCACCCGCATGATCTCCCGAATAGACCGCCTGGTCAATCAATGACCCGACACGCCGAATCATCTCCGCCGCTGGTGCATCTCCCGCAATGACAAACAGGCATTCAATCTGCTTGATCGCCACCTGTACCTCTCCAGACCGAATTCCCCCCACACTTCCTTTTCCTGTCCCTGTAAGAATATCGGTCACCGTTGAACAGTTTTTGCTGATTTCAGTAATCAATGCATTACTGGATTTGGTGAATTCCCGACTAGGCCAAGGCAGCATGAAATTGACATCGGAATCCAGAGAGTAATCAGCATTGACGTTGTCAGCATGGAAATTCTCTTGTTGAACATCATCTCGGGTTATGGGAGGTATCACGCCCACCGGGTTCGTTCTGACACCAACAATTCTCTGCCCTAAACAGTGAATTTTCTCAATCGTCAAGGTACGGGGGTCTTCGACAAAATCCCATAGCATCATCCATGCTGAGGCAATTTTTGTATCTTCCCGGGAATCAGGAAGGCCTTCTGCATTGATATCGATACTGGTAATCGTTTCACACAGGCAAACTACATATGTTTTTAAAACGCTGTCTGCATGCTCTGATACGACCTCTTTCAGTTCATCCAGCCTTTCAAGCATTTCCGTGGTTTTTTCCGAGTTCAAGCCACCAAGGAAAAACAAGGCGAGTGAATTCTTCAAGGAGTGATAATTTCTTTTTCGATTTAATTGCGAGAGTTCGCCAGCAAGTTGAATGGATTTTTCGCATTCCGCCTGCATCACTTGATCCGGACTGCCAGTAAACCACTTCTCAAGCCGGAACAGTTCGCAAATTTTTCCGGTATCAGGGCCGATATCTTGCGGACATATGTGACCTACTCGATCCCTCCCATAGACTGCATCGCCAATCAGGAACAGCATTTTTTGAAATAGTGTTTCCGGAAACTCGATCCGCCCATCCATGGCAGTATTGCAGCAGATTTTCCTGATCAGGAAATCCACTTCAGCAAACAATACTCCGATTATTTTATGCACTCCAAATTTGTCGGATTCATATTGAACGAGCTCGATGCAGCTCGAAACAAGGTAAGCGAGTTGTGAAAGTGGATATCTATTATCGAATTTGATGCGATCAAACAACTCGGACATGACTTCCAGTGATCTGGATCTTTTCTCCATCAGGTAAATCGACAGGTGTTCTCGAAACATGACGTGAAATGCCTGGTCAATAGCCTGTAATTTTTCCATGGATTCAATGTGGGGCGAAGTGCCTGACCCCCCCGGAGAACAACGAGCACATGGATTGAAGAGGTCAAGTGGCGTTATCGTACTGTTGCCTAAAAGTTGCTGAATTCGAATTATGACATCCGCCAGTTCCAACGCAGAGATCGGAATTCGGGAGGAAACCAGCGACATGTACTCGGCAAGTCGTAATGTGCCTCCCCCCAGGGCCTCGAACCCATGGGAAGAATCTATCGAACAAGGATTTCGGATCAATGCTTTCGATAGTTGAGACAAATTCGAGCAAAGCAACCTTGCTCCCTCCAGTCCACTACTTTCCATTATGGATTCAAGTTTGCCAAGGCGAGAAATCATGCGTCTCAAATCATCAGACTGCGGGCTCGATTGGATTCTCCTTGTTTCAATGAGCAGTTGCTCAACCTCATGGTTCGTGCGTGGGTCGATGGGCATCACGGTGTAATGGGCTGGATCGAAACTGCTCATGACAACAGTTTACCGGACTGTTTCACTTGAATATGCATCAATATTCCGTGTAAGCAACCATAACCCGAGTGGAGACAAAGAGAGTTGGACCATATCTTGATTCCAGGGTGGTTTCGATCCAGACTGCCAGGGAAATCAAGCATGAAAATCCGTAAGTGCAGGACCACTCGTTAGGACACTCGTCGAAGTAGTCATCAGGTCAATCGTATCCAAGCACCTTGCAGTTTCCGGAAACAGCATGTCGTTCACACTTTTGGATTATAGAAAGTCGACTACTGGCAAAACACGATTCGCATCACTGGCAGATAGTCATGCAGTATCTGGCTACCCTCAAGAGTTCCTGATCATCAAGTGGTTTGACCAACTGGTAAATGGCTCCAGCTGAGTAGCCTTCTGCCCGCTCATTAAGCCCGTCAGTGTTAGAGAGAATAATTGCGGGGATCGACCTGAATTCGACATTGCACTTGACCAGATAACAGAATTGATGAGCAGTTAATCGGGGCAACGACGTATCTACAAGAATCAGGTCAGGACGATGGTTAACCACTCCAGTCAGGGCATCGATGCCATCAACGAACGAATATACCTGATATTTCTGATTCGAAAGAATTCGCTCGGCACACTCAAGCAATGAGCGATCACCGCTCGCAAGCAATATCTTGCAGGTCACGGCATATTCGCCAGTCTGGCCCTGAAATATATCTGGCAGGGACTGTACTGTTGCAGGAATTTGAGAAACTCTATCCACACAAATCGGAACAGGGTTCCTGGATAGCCATCGGATGTATATGAACCTCTTCCCATTATTCCTTGGCGCAAGCTCTCAGTGATAAAGAGGATCAGAGCCTGATTTCATCACACAGAAAAACAAAACCATCACTTGAATCAAGCCTGAGCCTGACGATATTCTGATAGGCTGCCAAGTTATACCACTCTCTCGCCTGCTCCCTGCTTTCAAACTTGATTACTATTGTTCGACCCGCGTCTGATTGCCCTTCCATAATCTCGATATTCTCATCAACAATCAATACCTACGGATTGTAGGGATCGAGAGACTCAAACGCTTTTGGCAAGTAGTTTGAGTTAAGTGTTTCAGCGTCATGCTCCTTGTGAGTAAAAATAAAACATGCACTCATGCGACTCCCCCGAAGAACCATATTGAAAATGAATTATATATCGTAACTACTCCCCCCACTATGCCATGATGGCTAAATTATGAGTGCGGGATTTCAGAAAGAAAGTCATCCCCTGCCAATGGGGATTCGGACATTTTCCATTCTCCATGAAAGGGGCTATTACCATGTCTACAAGATGTCCCTGAGCAAGAGGCAGTTCGATTGCGGGGGCTGCGGTGTGTCACTGGATAGGGATGTGACTGCATCCCGGAACATTCTCAGGCAGGCCTGCCTGCTTGCCGGGTGGGAAATGGGGCAGGAGTCTGCCCTTCCCGGTGCGTCCGAGAATGTTCGTCATCATGTCGTGGCGTTGGCCGGGCAGGACGCAGAACAGTATATTGTTACTTGAATATATAATTCCCTTTTGATGGCGCGGTACCGACAAGGTGTGAGTAGCTACCATATATCGCGAGTTTTCGTAACCATGAGTGAGACTGCAAGTCCCCATGAAGATTACCGGTGACTTTCTCATCGAAATATTTCAATTCATAATTTATTGACTCATGATAAGATATGTTCAGACATATTCAGACCATCTCTCGACTGGAAAAATTCACCAACAGCCGCAACATCGAAGCAACTGGACGTAATGGAATCTCTTCAAAATCGTTTCCTTGTATCCATGCCCCAGCTACTTAGTGAGGAGTTCTCCAGAAGTGTTGTATTAATGTGTCATCATGGTGATGGCGGTGCTATTGGAATCATTGTCAACAAGGTCACACCCCACTGCATAGGCGAGATATTCTCGGAGATGGATATCATTACAACCATCGACACTTACGACAAACAACCTGTGCTCAATGGCGGACCCTTGTCCCAGGAACTTGGCCTAGTGATCCACAATGACAGGGAATCAAGATGGAAATCCAGTCTCAAAGTCGACAATGGCTTGTGCCTGACCAGTTCCAAGGAAATCCTTGCCGATATGGCAGTTGGCTCTGGACCCGAACGTGCCTTGGTGACTTTCGGATATGCGAGTTGGGCACCCGGGCAGCTTGAGTCGGAAATCCGTGAAAACAGCTGGTTGATAACTCCTGTCGATCATGAAATTCTATTTTCGACACCCTTTCAAGATCGCTGGCATCGTTCGGCTACCATTCTAGGTATTGATATCAATCAGATATCTGGACAATTTGGGCATGCCTGACCTCAAGCAACCAAGGAAATCGGGAGGACGCGTACTCGGTTTTGATTATGGTTCACTACGCATCGGCATCGCAGTTGGAAACAGAATAACAGGAACAGCTGAACCCCTCGACATCATACATAATCGCAGGCACACCCCCGAATGGCCGGAGATATTGGCAGTCATCTACGAATGGAAACCCGAAACTCTCGTGATCGGGCTACCCCTTTCCAGTTCGGGCGAGGAAACCGAGATGTCTGCCAAAGCTCGGACTTTTGCAAGAAAACTCAGCAACAAAAGCAGGGTAGATTACATCATGGTCGATGAGCGTTACTCAACCTATCAGGCAAACGAAGTTGTGGTTAACCTGACCAGGCATAAAATACGCAAGCGTTGTGCATCCAGTGAGAGAGACGATGTGGCCGCCCAGATCATTCTTGAGACCTATTTTGCAGATATCAAAAACCAATCTCTAAGTCGACATGGATAATACCGTTAGCAATGCCATCGACAATCTCGCCCAACAAGTTGCCTCAAGTTCGGTTGAAGATCCTTTGCTGATCGGCATCCATACAGGAGGGGTTTGGGTTGCAGACATTCTTCACCGGAAAATTGGCTTCAACGAAGAATTGGGCACTCTGGATATTTCTTTCTACCGTGATGATTTCAGCAAGGTCGGACTAAACCCACAGGTCAAGGCATCTTCCTTGCCGGTTGGAATGGATGACCGCAACATCATCCTGATTGATGACGTACTCTATACTGGCCGTACGATACGGGCGGCCCTTAACGAAATCTTCTCGTATGGCCGCCCAGCAAGTGTCAAGCTGGGCGTGCTGATTAAACGAACCGGTCGTGAATTGCCGATACAACCCGATTTCACCGGTATGGAACTGGATCTGGACAATCATCAACAAGCCAAACTCTACCGAGATAACGGCAAACTCGGGTTCAGCATCGACGAGACAATCTCGGTTTAAGTATGTGTGCAGACTTTCCCGTTCAGTTTGACCAAAATGGAAAGCTCCGTCATTTCCTGACCATACAGGGTCTTTCCGAGAATACCCTTACGGAGATTCTTGACATCGCACATTCCTTCATTGATTTTGGCAAACGCGAAATCAAGAAAATCCCCCTGATGCGGGGAAAAACGGTGGTCAACCTGTTCTTCGAGCCAAGCACTCGAACCCGCACCACCTTTGAAATTGCGGCAAAACGGCTATCTGCCGATGTAGTGAACATGAATGCAACCCGGATGTCGACCACAAAAGGCGAGACTATTCTGGATACCGTCAAAACGATTGAGGCCATGCATACCGACATGTTTGTGGTCCGAGACCGTGCAAGCGGTGCCGCACAGCTGATTGCAAGCCATCTACCCGACCATGTTCGGGTTATTAATGCCGGAGATGGGCGCCATGAACATCCCACTCAGGCCATGCTTGATGTATTTACCATTCGTCAGCACAAGCAGGACTTCTCCAAGCTACGCGTCGCCATCGTGGGCGATATCCTCCACTCACGCGTCGCACGCTCGCAGATTCATGCCTTGAATATACTGGGAACTCGAGAAATTCGCGTGATTGGCCCCCGCACCCTGATTCCGACAGACATCGAAACCATGGGGGTCAACTATGTCAATAACATGAAAGACGGCCTCGAAGATATTGATGTTGTCATCATGCTGCGAATACAACGAGAAAGAATGGACGGTCAGCTTATTCCAAGTGAACAGGAATACTTCGTTCGTTATGGGTTGACTGAAAGAACTCTCGACTTTGCAAAACCTGATGCCATGGTCATGCATCCCGGTCCCATCAACCGTGGCCTGGAAATCTCTTCAAGCGTAGCTGACGGGAGTCGGTCCGTGATTCTTGATCAGGTTACCAATGGGATTGCAGTCAGAATGTCAATCATGGCCCATCTGATGGGCGGTCAGGAAAAATCCAAATGGACATAAGTATTCATAATGGTCATTTGGTCGACCCGGCCAATGGAGTTAATCAGGTTGTCGACATCCATATATCTCAAAACCGAATCAAGGCAATCGGTGATCTACATCAGGATTTCAACCCCGAAAGAGTCATTGATGCCAGAGGTCGCTATATTTTCCCAGGCATTGTCGACCTGTGCGCCAGATTGCGGGAACCGGGCGAGGAACATAAGGCCACCATTCTGAGTGAGACCCGTGCCGCAGCCAGTGCAGGCATCACTAGCCTAATCTGCCCCCCTGATACATTGCCCATCATTGAAACACCCGGCATGGCGCATATGATCCAGGACCGGGCCAATGCTGCGGGATTTAGTGATATTTATCCTCTAGGTGCACTTACTGCCGGCTTAAAAGGTGAAAAGCTCACCGATATGGCTACCCTCCAGGATGCCGGATGTGTAGGAGTGAGCAATGCGCTTGAGCCGGTTGAAAATTCACTGCTGATGCGAAGAGCAATGCAATATGCCTCAACCTATGACATACCGGTTTTTCTAGCTTCATGGGATCCATGGCTGCAGGGAAACGGGGTCGTGCATGAGGGCTTTATCAGTACACAGCTCGGATTGCCTGCAATCCCGGAGGCGGCCGAAACCGTTGGGATTGCACGTGATATTGCATTGGTGGAAACCAGTGGCGCTTCAGCACACATCTACCTTGTTTCCTGTGAAAGGTCAGTATCCAGGCTTCGAGAGGCCAGACAACGCAATTTACCAATTACCGGTTCCGTCGCTGTCCATAACCTCCTTTGTACTGAAAACGATATCGGAGAATTCAATACCCTCTTCAAGGTAATCCCCCCATTACGCACAATACAGGATCAGGAGGGATTAATTCAGGGGCTGGCAAGCGACAATATCTCTGTAATCTGTTCAGACCACCAACCACACAGCCTGGATTCGAAGCTGGCTCCCTTTAGTGAAGCAGCCACTGGAATTGCCGGTCTTGATACGTTGCTGACACTGGCCTGGAGTCTGGTAAAAGACAACCGGTTGAAAGTAGAAACAGTAATTTCAGCGTTGACCGTGAATCCTGCTCAAATTGTTGGCCTTGAGCGTGGTAATCTGGCTGTCGGAAGACCGGCAGACCTTTTAATGTTTGATGACAGGATGAACTGGACGCTTGACGACACGACAATGATGAGCAAAGGAAGAAACTCACCCTGGTTCGGTCACGAACTGACCGGCAAGGTTGTATTGACCATCAAGGATGGAAAAATCGTCTGGGAAATCTGATCGTTGTCTCAATAGCTTCTTAACCGGTATCGCCGACCTTCAATTGGCATCATGTCTGGACTGATGACCCGTAATGCCAAATAACGCTGCAAATATTTCCTCGCTTGTTCATCTTCCTGTCAGGGAGTCATGATTAAAATCGCCTTCAGTATTCCTTCAAACATAAGAAAGGCATGAAAATGGTGATCTCTATCTCATCCAGCCAATTCAACGGAAGTCCTCACAAGATTCTCCAGGGATCCTTGTCTCTCTGTTTAATTGCAGTGATTCTCTTTACTAATTCTGTCTCGGCAAATCTCGACTCATCACATGCAGCGGCTGACCTTGGGGAAGTCAATGTAAACGACGGGTTCTCTGAACTGGTTGAAGCGGTCAAACCGACAGTTGTAAACATATCTGTAACTGGCAGTGTTAAAACCTCAAAACAAGATCCTTTCGGTGAGAATATGCCATTTGATGATTTCTTTCGGCGATTTTTTGAGAGAGTGCCTGAGATGATGCCGGAGCAGAATCAGATCCCAAATGTTCGCAAAACCATGGCAGTGGGGTCTGGTTTTATCGTAGATCCTGACGGACTGGTCGTCACCAATCATCATGTCATTGCCGATGCTGACTCCATCGAGGTGGTTCTGCATAATGGCACTCGAATTCCCGCAACTGTGAAGGGGGCCGATGAAAGAACGGATTTGGCCCTGCTGAAGATCGAAGGCGACACCCCCTTTCCTTATGTCAAGTTTGGTGATTCCGATTCCGCCAAGGTCGGCGACTGGGTTGTTGCAATCGGCAACCCTTTTGGTTTTGGGGGCACTACCACAAGCGGTATCATCTCCGCAAGAGGTCGCGATATCCAGCAGGGATCCTTGTTGGACTTTATCCAGATTGATGCTTCAATCAATCGTGGCAATTCCGGAGGGCCACTTTTCAATATCCGGGGGGAAGTGATTGGAGTCAATAGTGCAATCCATTCTCCAACGGGTTTCAATGTTGGCATTGGCTTTGCAATCCCCTCTTCCATGGCCCAGGAAATAATCAATCAACTCAAGTCCACTGGAGTTGTCGAACGAGGTTTTCTAGGTGTTTTTGTGCAATCCCTTAATGAAGATCTGGCAGAAAGTTTCGGACTGGAAGGAACGGAAGGGGCTCTTGTTGCACAAGTCAATCCAGACAGCCCTGCAGAAATGGCCGGGATACGGGTTGGAGACATCATTGTCAAATTCGATGGCAAGCCTGTAGACAGTCCGCGCAGTCTGGCACGTGTGGTATCGCTCACCAGCGAAAACAGTAAAGTGATCGTAACCCTGTGGAGAGACAAAGCTGAAGTCAATGTATTTGCAGATATCGGAAATCTCCAGGCTTCAAGTGATGAAGAGGCAATTCCAGTAGCTTCCGTATCCATGGATATGATCGATCCGTTCGGAATGTCTGTCCGGACCATCACCGAACAGGATAAACAAGACTACAATTTAGAAGAAGACGCTGAAGGGGTAATCATCATCAATGTCCAGCCGGACAGCATTGCTGCTCAAAATGGGTTAAGACCCGGCCATGTCATCCAGCGAGTGGGCAATAAAGAGGTTCTGACTGTACAGGATATCCGAAATCAGGTAGAGAAGCTGATCAAGGATGACCAGGGATCTATTCTGATGCTGGTCGAACGCTCTGAAGGCGCTTCTTTCATTACCCTACCCTTGTCGTGATGTGAAAGGTGTCTGTAGAGGACTGCCAGTTCGCTACAGATCGATTTCCTTCCAATCAAACTCTGCGGGTAACACTCTGGGGATAGGTCAATATCCCCCGAGAAGCGTTCAGTAAGATTATAGAGTCCTCGATAGACCTATACCCCCTTGAACATCGGTAATTGCAAGAGAACTGAATCCTGGAACAGCCGGTACAACACCCGGGTAACCCAGAAGTCCTTGTCAAACAAGGGCTGGCGTAATGTTCCCTTGAGCTGCCGTCTCCAGCGACATTTCGAAAGGATATTCGGGTGACTCTTGTCGGTGGAAGGGTTGCTTCAGAACGCTGACCCCGGTAGTTTCAGGAAATCGAGTTCCTGATCAGTAGAAGCACGCCCCAAAATCTGGTTGCGATGAGGAAATCGTCCGAATCTTTCAATAACTTCACGATGACTTATTGCATACTCCAGGAAACCCTCGAACATTTCCTTCTCCGCTGGCCCTGCCATATCCATCAGTTTCCTGAACAGGATAACGGAACGTTCCTGATCCTTCAGGTCCTCGCTGTGCTCAAAAGGAAGATAGGCAAATACACACTGCAGTGGTGTCATGAATTTCTCGAACCCTTGCGATACGAATTGTTCTGCCAATTCTCTTGCCATTACGTCATAAAAAAAACTCTGGGGATTCCCCCTGAATATATTGCGGGGAAACTGGTCAAGAACCAGTATCGATGCCAGACATCCATCAGGCTTATTTCTCCAGAAATCGTACTGATTCCCCATATGGATTAAATCGATAAGAGGTCGAAACAGGTGGGCCATGTTTTGGTCAACTGCAGAACTCTTGCCCCACCATAGCTCGGACATTTCCGAGTTGATGTCAAGCATACTTTTCCGGCTTCCAAACCAGAAATCCAATATGGCTGAAGGTGTAAACATAATCTGTATACATGATTTGTCGTTATTCCCATACAATATAAAATCAAGATGGCACAACCGCAAGCACTGATAATTCCAATTAAAAAATTGTAGATTCCTAACTAGTATGGCTCCCCGTCTTTTTCTGGCCTTGGTCGCACTGCTTGGCATCATGTGGTATCTGTCATGGTACAAGCGAGCAAATCCCAAGAAACGCAATCAATCGTTGCTAACCATTCTCCTGTATGGATTGGGTGCGGCATTGCTGCTACTGGTAATCACTGGCAAGATTCATGCACTGTTTGCAATTTTGAGTGCACTTGTGCCTTGGGTCAATCGAGCACTCACCGCACGATTAATCTGGCGGCAGTTCAGTGGGTTTCGTGCAAATGCGGACACTTCATCTGGCCCAGGCCACAACCAAACCCGGGCAAATCCAGGTGTAATGACCCAGGAAGAAGCACTGGAAATTCTTGGCCTCCGTTCTGGTGCAAGTAAGGAAGAAGTTATCACTGCACACAAGAAGTTGATGCAAAAGATTCATCCAGACAAGGGCGGATCAAGCTTTCTGGCCAGTCAAATCAATCAGGCAAAAGATACTTTGCTCAATCGCTGATGGGATTTAACCGCATTTCTCGTTATTGCAGGGTACAGACGGGACAAGGTGATTTCTCCATGGGAAGCAATAGGATAATCAAAAGGATATCGATACGAATTCGGGACTTTCTGCAAACAGGGTAAAGTTACAGTGGGGGAAATGGTAATTCAGCGTTACCCTCTGAACAATGTATCAAATCACTTCAAGCCAGGTTGTCATGCCTCCCGATTGATGTTCCAGCATGTGACAATGTAGCAACCACTTTCCTGGGTTGTCAGCAACAAACCGAGCTTGCACACTTTCCCTGGCTGGTACAAGAATGGTATCTCTCAAAATGGAATCCACTCCTGAAGTGGGAAATCCGGCCATCTCAGGGGACACTTCCACATGATGTCCATGCAAGTGCATGGCATGTGGCCATGCTGTGTGATTCTCAAACACAATTTCCTGGGTACTCCCGCGAGGGGCGGTTAGTATAGGAGTGTCCGGCTTATCCACAACATCGTTCAGCGACCAGGCTTTGCCCATACTCACCAATGTCCGAATATCATGAAGACTTCCCTGGAATTCAGCTTGAGTCATATCGCCCATCGCCCCGCCCTTCATGACCATCAAGTAGCTGTCATCAGGAACTGACGAAGCCGGACTGACAGAATTTGGCGGTAATGCATAAGGAGGTTCCTGATGCATTAATCTTCCTTTTCCTTTTGCAAAAGCGAAATGTACAAGAGGGATAGACAAGTCACGATGCAGAAAATTGATCGATGCTTCCGTTACGAACACGGCAGATACATCAACAATCAAATCTGCACGCTGTCCAGGAGCCAAACTGATTTCAGATTCAAGCCGTAGCGGTTTTTGAACCGGCATGCCATCCAGAGCGACAACCCAGGCATCCCAAGCCGGCAGAGTCAACGGCATAACAAGAGAGTTGGCCGTATTTACTAATCGAAGCCGCAATCGATCACCTTCCCTGACTCTAATGGTTTCGCTTCCACGTCCGTTGACCGTCAACCAGTTACCGATACGTCCTGCATGGGCTATGTCATGCAGGTTATTAAATGATGGTTCAATGAGTCCTCGCTGACCGAGACGCCAGTCATCAAATACCAGCAAAACGTCTTCATCGGTGTCAGGGGGAAAAGGCTCGTCAATGATTAGAATACCGTAGAGTCCCCGATCAACCTGTTCCGATGATCGCTGATGCGCGTGATACCAGAATGTTCCTGCATCCGGTACTGCAAACTGATAATGGAAATTCTCTCCGGGTAATACACTATCCTGTGTTAGTCCCACAGTTCCATCCATTGCATTGTCAATCCTGATTCCATGCCAATGTATGGCGCTTCCCTCTGCCAGTTCATTATGAAAATCTACCGATAGGGTTTCTGATTGTTTCAGGCGAATCAATGGTCCTGGCACTTGCCCGTTATAGCACCATGTTTCCGTTTTCCCGGGCAGTCCCGAATCAAGGAGTTGGCTTCCCGTCCCGGCAATCAAGGAATAGGACACCCTGTCATTAGATTTGGCTGTCAACACCTTGGCAGGACAAAACAGGCCGGCAACGACTGTAGACATGAATTCACGCCGGGAAAGTTTGTGGATAGACATTACTGGTAATCCGGTTCAGGGTAATCTGGTCATGAAAATCATCGAATATCAATCCAAGTCCGCATCAAGCAGAATTCTACACGTCAAGTCCATTACCACAGACCTACTTGACTTCCTTACACTGCATGGGCAAGTATTTGCACTGACCGTATCCTTATTGGGTTGCTTTCGTATAGAAACCCTGCTTGAGGAGTCGATAGATTCGTTGCGGTCATGTTGAAATAATACAACAAAACTATTGCAGCTGCCTCCCTGTCAATGGATAAGCAGTTACTGTCTCTTTATATTCAACCGGGTTACTCAAATCAAGAATTCGCCTGCCAACGACCTCGAACAATTTCACACGGCCTGAACGATGCTGTGCAATAATGCGCAACAAGCATGACTGACCAATCCTGACAAGACGAAATCAGTTACAGTAGATGGAGGGATGATGATAGTTCTATAGTTCGATATCATCGGAATAACTTTACCTCTACATTCCAGTTTTTGCTAAAATACCGAGACAGTTAATTCAATTACAGTGAGTATTTTGTCTAAGCTGTTTACCTTTATAGTCGCTACACTCACTTTGGGGACATGGCCAGTTGCGGTTGGACTTATTGGCCCCGAAACGAACCGCAACTGGGGCATTACCGAGCAAGCGATCTCGGATGCAATCTCTCCCTTCCTTCTGTTGCGAAACCTACCCGAGCGAATCGAAATTCGCAATGGGATTGTGGACGAACCACTGGAAATCAACTATACCTTTGATCAGAATCTACAGGATCACGCTGAATTTCTGCTTGGAAAATACAACCCGGATTATGGTGTATTTGTAGCAATCAACCCAGATAACGGACATGTTCTGACCATGGCGGAATCCCGTCGGGATGGTCTTGACGGAGAATTGCTTACCGTCAAAAACACCTTTCCCGGTGCTTCAATATATAAGATTGTCACAGCAGTAGCTGCCGTAAATGAAGGGCTTGCTTCGGAATCCACTATCATTCCATTTAACGGCAAGGGCACGTCATTCTACAAAAAACACGTGTTTAACCATAAGGATGGAAAATGGACTCGCAACTACACGTTGAATGAATCATTTGCCAAGTCCGTAAATTCTGTATTTGGACGCCTGGGAGCTGTATATCTTGAAGCCGACATCATGCTTCAGTATGCGCATAAACTCGGCTTCAACCGACAATTCCCCTCTGATTTTGCTTTTGAGGGTGGGAAAGTCAATATAGACCCGGAGGATGCATGGCAGGTTGCGGAACTGGCCTCGGGCTATACAAGAAAGAACACCCTCTCGCCAATGCATGGTGCAGTACTGGGTGCACTGGCAGTCAACGATGGTTATCTTCTGACTCCTGTCATTGTCAAATCATTGACAGATTCAAGTGGCATTCCAATTTACGCCAACGAAAAACCAAACAGGACCGCAGTCATTCAGGCAGATACTTCCAGACAACTCAAGTCGATGATGGAGTCTACCATTCGGATCGGTTCGGCAAAACGCTCCTTCGGCAGATTGAAGGGAGAAAATTACAAGGATTTGATCGTGGGTGGAAAAACCGGGTCTTTGACCGGTACTGAACCGAAAGGAAGGTATGACTGGTTTGTAGGCTTTGCCGACAATGGAAATCGCAAGATTGCCTATGCCATGTTGTGTATCAACAAGGAAAAATGGTATGTCAAGTCTGCCCGATTCGTGCGAGATATTCTGCATTACTACTACCAGTCTTCCAACAATAACGCCTAGACGTTACCCAACCCAGGATCTTTTCTTGAAACAATATCTTGATGCCGTCCGGGAAACTCTGGAATCAGGTACCCGAAAAACAAATAGAACCGGGGTCGATACCATCTCGACCTTTAACATCAACTACGAAATTGACCTGACCCAGGGATTTCCACTACTGACCACCAAGGAGATATCCTGGAAAAATATCGTTATTGAGAATTTATGGTTCCTGTCCGGACAAACCAGTATTGCCCTACTTCGCAAACATGGATGTAGATTCTGGGACCCTTGGGCTGACGAGGATGGCAAGGTGCCGAGCGCATACGGCAATTTCTGGCGCCATTTCCCGTTGCCCGATAACCAGTTCAACGATCAAATCGCCTACGTGGTTGATCAGTTGATCAACAATCCATCAAGCAGACGTATGGTTGTCTCTGCATGGGCACCCGGTAACGCACAAACCAGCGCATTGCCACCATGTCATGCCCTGTGGGTTCTGAATGTCCAGTACAACTCGAAGGAAAAACCATTTCTGTGCCTGCATCTCACCCAAAGAAGCTGCGATATCGCCTTGGGAGTTCCCTATAACATTGCGGGCTACTCCCTGATTCTTGAGATGTTTTCCCGGTTTTCCGGTATTCCAGCTGGACGTTTCGGCCACACCCTGATTGACGCACATATCTACACCTCCAAGGAAGATGGCACCATGGCTGAATATGATCATGTCCCCGGGATCAAAAAACAGTTATTGCGCAAACCCCGATCGCTCCCAAAACTCCATATCGACCCATCGATTCGCTGTCTTTCCGATATTGAGCCTCTACTTGAACTCGACACGGAAGAGATTATGTCGAAGTTTGTACTGGAAGGATACGACCCGCATCCAGCGATCAACTTCAAGGTTGCCATTTAGAAATGCCGCCCCGAAACGGGACACCTCTTCGTGGCGCAATCGTTGCGATGACTCACAACCGGGTGATTGGGTTCGATAACGGTATACCCTGGCACTACCCTGAGGATTTGAGACGTTTCAAGCAACGCACAATCAACAGCACTGTGGTAATGGGCAGGATCACCTGGGAGTCAATAGGCAAACGACCGCTGATCAATCGAAGAAATATCGTAATTAGCCGGCATCCGGTAGAAAATGTCGAATGGTACCCCGATCCCGGTTCAGCTCTGGCTCAATGCGAATCTGATGACACCTGGATCATTGGGGGTGCGCAAATCTATCAAGCCACCATGGATTGGGTTACATTACTGGATATTACACTTGTTCCGGATCATGTCGAGTCTGACCGAGCGGTGTGCTTTCCACAAATTGACGAACAACTTTGGCGACTGCAATCACAAACTGTGCTTGAAAATTCACAACTGGAAAATCGAATTTATAGAAAATAGTGAGGGATGGCTAGACCTCGCATTTCATATTGCCAGTCGAGGATTTGACTACACAAGGCTGATGGAAGATTGAGCGTGTAGCGATCAGGACTTCCAAAGGAGGACATGGTATTCCTGAAGACAAAATAAGAGAGCGCAGGAAAAATTCGATACACAACATGCCAGGCCTAATACCCAAGGCAAGCGAAATACATGTATACGACAATTCCCTCCCTATACGAAAGGAAACCAGAAGTGAAAAGACTGGTCGTCCCAAAAGAAGGGAAAGTGGTCGGGAAAACATATCAAGATATGCCTCAACGGGCCAAGCCTTTGACTTCCGCTATTTTGGCAAAAGCAGTACCGGTAAGGCCATCTTCCTAAAGTTGTACAATATTGCATGCCTGAACAATTTCAGGGTAGCAACCTTCCATGACTAGCCACCTCATTCTATGCGGCATGTACGCGTTCTCTCCTGCCCTTCGAGATGTCTGGCAACAAGTATTCATGCCCCTATGCCAATCACTCTCTCTCCCAACCGGCGGAACCCTGGATATTCGGTACAGCAGCACTGCAACCGACTTCCAAAATTCAAGCCTCTACCTTGGTCATACCTGTGGGTATCCATTCTGGAATGACTTTCTGAAAACGCATGAGGTGATTACTGTCCCTGAATTTGCGATTGACGGTTGCTCGGATATCCGCTATTCAAGCTGGATTGTGGCAAGAGCCAATGATCCGAGAGAATCCCTTGAAGATTTCGAACACGGCATAGCCATCATCAATACCCATGATTCAAACAGCGGAATGAACGTATTTCGCAATGAAGTCAGTCGAGTTGTAACAGGGCCTCGATTCTTTCGTGAAGTCAAGGTTAGCGGGTCCCATCTGAACAGCATGAAGATGATTCGAAATCGAATTGGCGATATCGCATCCATTGATGCAATCACCTTTGGCCTTGCAAATCGCCTGGATGTAGTTAATGCGTCAGACTTCAAAATCCTGCTGCAAACCCAACACATGCCCGGCCTGCCTTTCATCGCTCAACGTCAGCCCGGGATTGATGCCGCATTTGCCATATCAGCATTGAATGAAGGATTAGACAATCTCTCACAAGAAAGTTCCGCAATATTGCCGATACGGCAATTTTCATCCGTAGATACTGAACAATACCGACAGATTATGGAACTGGAAAAAGCCGCAATTCAACTTGATTATCCCGAGCTGGTATAAGTTTTTGGAGTCAGGGAGGCAAATGTCAAGTCGCAAAAAACAATCGGCCATGTGGAATTGGGAGAGTAAAATTCAGGGGCGAGCAGTTGCCAATAATGGGATATATCCAGACTTTCTCAAAACCTTCCATACTCTATTGTACGAACGCCACTTCCGATCCTCCTTGCAATACACCCGTGAATCAAGGAAAACCAACCCCCAGAGTGTTGTGCTTCATGGTGGAATCGGGATTTTTCATTGACCCTTGTCGGGGACCGGCAAACTACGACTCCTTGACTATAGTCTGACGTTGGTAGTGTTCCCATCCTTCAACCAGACCAACTGCGGCATCCAATGGGTCCAGCATCCCGCGGTTCTTGATCAAGTCCGCACCCCGCTCGGCTACCATAATGGTCGGGGCGTTTAAATTACCATTCGGAATCACTGGAAATATCGACGAATCAATAACCCGCAGGCCACCAATACCGTGAACTCGGGTTTCAGGATCGACAACTGCCATGTCATCGGTTCCCATCTTGCATGAACAGGAGGGATGGTATGCACTTTCCGTATTCTGGCGAATCCATGCATCAATTTCATCATCGCCTTGCACGGAGGCACCGGGCTGTATTTCATCACCCCGATATATATCCATAGCAGGCTGCGCCATGATTTCACGGGTCAATCTCACACACTGTCTGAAAACATGACGATCATGTTCATGCTCCAGATAGTTAAACAGGATGGAAGGCTTGTCCAGAGGATCATCCGACTTGACTCGAACATGCCCTCGGCTTAACGGCTTGTTGTGTCCAACATGCATCTGAAATCCATGTCCCTTGAACGCTGCTCGACCATCATATCTCATTGCTGCCGGCAGGAAATGATACTGAATGTCGGGCCATTTGACTGCCGGACCTGATCGAATGAACGCACAAGACTCAAAATGATTGGTCGCACCAAGTCCGGTCTTGAAGAGTATCCATTGCAACCCAATCTTGAACTTGCTCCATGGATCAAGCCTGGAGTTCAAGGTGACCGGGTGTTGACAGCGAAACTGAAAATAGAATTCAAGGTGGTCCTGAAGATTCATTCCAACACCCGGCAAATCATGCAGAACTTCAATCCCGGCATCCTGCAGGACTTGGCCCGGGCCAATACCCGACAATTGAAGTAATTGCGGTGAACCGATCGACCCGGCACAGACAATGACTTCCTGCCTGACCTGCACGAATTGATCCTGGGACCCCAGCCGGTACTCGATTCCAGTTGCACGTTTGTCCTGCAAGCGAACCCTCTGCGTCAATGCTCCCGTTATCACCTTGAGATTGGGTCTATCGAGTGCCGGCTTGAGATACGCATTGGCAGCGGACCACCTAACACCGTTTTTGACCGTCATGTGCATCGGCCCAAACCCCTCCTGAAGGTATCCATTGTAGTCTTCAGTCTCTCCATAACCAGCCTGCACACCCGCTTCAATGAAAGCCTTGTAAAGCGGATTTGCCATTTCATTGCCATTGTTAACGGCAAGCGGTCCACCTTGATTTCGATAGTCATCCGCCCCATACTTCCAGTCATCTGCTTTCCTGAAGTACGGTAGGCAATGCCGGTAATCCCAGCCGTTCGCTCCGGCCTCGGCCCATTCATCAAAATCATGGGCATGTCCACGAACATACACCATACCGTTGATTGACGAAGACCCCCCCAATACCTTTCCGCGCGGACAGTGCATGCGGCGATTGTTCAGACCCGGTTCCGGTTCAGAATGAAACTGCCAGGCAAAACGCTCTGTATTCATTGGAATCGAAAGTGCAGTGGGCATCTGTATGAATATACTGCGATCCGACCCTCCATATTCAAGTAATAAGACCTGGGTTTCAGGATCTTCACTAAGGCGGTTTGCCAGAACACAGCCTGCCGAACCTGCGCCGACTATTACATAATCAAAGTCTTCTTGATCGACGCTATGATTCACTGGCTTGTTCGCACTTGATATGGCACTTTCGGCATGTTATTTCTCCAACAGTTCTGTTACTGGCACAACCAGATTTTTTTGCATGTAAATGGAATGTGGATCATCAGAAGGGTAGTCTCCAAAAGCTGTCCGGTAATGATAACCCAGGCACTCATATAATCTTATCGCTGATTTTTGATATATGCCCGTTTCAAGTACAAGGCTGTGACACCCTTGAAGCCTGGCATGTTCCTCCAGCGATCCCATT
Source organism: Gammaproteobacteria bacterium (assembly GCA_022822625.1). Lineage (GTDB taxonomy): Bacteria > Pseudomonadota > Gammaproteobacteria > Arenicellales > Poriferihabitantaceae > Poriferihabitans. The sequence continues at coordinate 39,146 of JAJEAV010000011.1, forward strand.
ATCTGTCTTGATATACCAAGTCTCCGACTGCCTTCTTCAACATAGATCCTCTTGATTTCACCATAGCGCATGGAACGTGATAGCTTCACCGCGCCCATCCCGACTGCATGGTCACCAATGAACGCACCAACCAGAAAAGCATCGGCCTGCTGGAGATCATGGGGAGAATCGAGATGATTCGATTCTGCCGGATACAACCCGGATTGATAGTTATCCAGATTGGAAATCAAGCGCAGGATTTGCGGGTCGGATAGTACGGCCCGTCTGACCTCAATGTTCATGACTGGTTTTTCTGAATCACAACCACTCCATTTCGAACGGATAACGAGTCATCAACCTGGCTCCGTCACGCGTGATTACCACCTGCTCTTCCAGCTTGACCCCCTCGCCGCTTCGCTCAGAACCGATATAGGATTCGACACACAGAGTCATGTTTTCCTCGATCGTTCCCTCATAGCCATGTGTTGCGAGCTTGTCCATATGCTTTATTCCCGGATATTCATCCGCCAATCCGATGCCGTGAATCAATGAACTGTACTTGTTGCCTGCGAATTCCCGAGGGATAGTCCAGGCTGCCCTTGAAGCCTCTTCAAAGGTCATGCCCGGCTTTAACATCGCGACATTGTGCTGAATTTGCTGGTATGCATGTGCGTATATCCGTCGTTGCTCATCGCTCGGCTTGTCTCCACACACCCAGCTTCGCGACATATCCGCACAATAGCCGTAGGGACCAATCAGATCCGTATCAAAACTGACCATGTCTCCCGGCCCTATCACGCGCATTGAACTTTCCCGAAACCACGGAAAAGTACGGGGGCCGGATGACAACAGCCGGGTTTCAATCCACTCCCCACCCAACGATATGTTGGTTTCGTGCAGTTTTGACCACAATGCGTTCTCGGTTATCCCGGGTTCAAGCGCCTCCCGCATTGAACATATCCCCTGCTCACACACATTGATTGCCTCCTGCATTAACACCAATTCCTGATCAGACTTAATGGCCCGTGCAAGTTCCATGACCTCAAGTCCATCATGAATTGATATCTTTCTTCTTAACAACGGTTCACAACCCACATGGGAAAGTCGATCTATGGCAAGACGTCGATTTCCACCCCCGTATGTGTCAACCAAGTCCGTAATCGTATCGGCGAACTGCTCCGCCTTTTCAGATGATCGGCCACCCGCCGCAAAATAGTAGAAAGATGAATGTACCCGATACTCGTCAATCGTCGGAAGATTTTCAACAAGGTGAGGATAGTCTCCATAATCAAAGAGTATCAGTGGGCCATCAGTTGCAATAAATACACATCGGGTTTCATAGTGCGAACACCATACCTGCATGTTTGTCGCATCTGAGGCATACCGGCAATTGATCTGGTCAAACAGCAAAATACCCGAATAATCATGCTTTCTCAGCTGCTCATGAATGCGCTCAAGTCGATACCGCCTTACTGAGTCAAGATCAACGGGAGGGTTCGTGAACTCCATCGCACCGTGCTGGCGAGCGATTATCTTTTGCCCAGACAAATTCATCCCGTGTTCCAGTTATGCATGTTCAACGACCCTTCCAGATCGGTTTTCGTTTCTCGGAAAAGGCTTTCGCTCCTTCCAGCATGTCTTCACTGTTGTACAGTGTTTTGACAGTAGGCAGTGATTGCGAATTGACCAGGTCAAGCGCCTGCTGAAAATTCATGTCTTGCGTCTTACGCACCACCTCCTTGATAGCGGCAAATACCAAAGGCGGTCCTTCGGCCAACAGCTGCGCGATTTCCCGGGCACGTGGCAGTAGCTCATCAAACTTGACAACTTCATTTACCAGCCCCCATTTCGCCGCCTCCTCGGCATCAATCCAACGACCAGTAAAGAGCATCTCCATCGCAATGTGATGCGGAATCGTCTTGGGAAGCTTTATCGTTGCCGCGTCGGCCAGGGTGCCTGCGTTAATCTCGGGTAATGCGAAGGTTGCGGACTCCGAAGCAACAATAATGTCAGCGCAGATCATTAGCTCAAAACCCCCACCACAGGCAATTCCATTCACTGCAGCAATCACCGGCTTATTGAAATCAGGAAGTTCCTGAAGTCCGCCAAATCCACCAACCCCGAAATCAGTGGTTGCACTCTCCCCATCTGCAGCCGCATTGAGATCCCATCCTGCACAGAAAAACCGATTTCCTCCCCCGGTGAGAATAGCCACATTCAAGTCAGGGTTGTCCCTGAAATTTGCAAACACACGACCCAACTCCTGACTGGTTACCTGATCGATTGCATTGGCTTTGGGTCGATCCAGGACCACCTCAAGAACTCGGCCATTGACTCTGGCTTTTACTGATTTTGCATTATCCATGACTTCCCCCCATTCTTATTGACCCGGACCAGGGCATCGACAACTACAGCTCCCGATTCACCTACGACCAACGGATTGATCTCGATTTCATAAATATTCTGCCCACATTTACTTATCATGTCTGCTAGCTGCCTTATGGTATTGACCAACTCTTCTACATCTGCAGGCTTGCGCCCCCGATATCCAGTGAGAAGTGGCCAGATTTTCAGGATACGCAACGCTCCCAGGATCTGCTCGTCATCAACCGGCAGCATTAACAGCTGGCAGTCATTTATCATCTCGACCAGGGTGCCCCCTGCACCAATCATCAGAAAATGACCAAACTGAAAGTCATGGCTGATACTGACCATCAATTCAACGACATGGTCATCCACCATCTTCTCGATACGCACACTCTGCCATCTCTCAAGCATACGTTCAACCCCAGTCTCGACTTGTTTCGTTTCTCTCAACCCAATCATAACAGCACCAAACTCGGACTTGTGTTCAAGATTGGGGTCCAGCGCCTTGATGGCAACCGGAAATCCGATTTTATCGATTGTTTCGAATGCCTCCGAGATGCTACGCACTCGCTCCCCAGACGGCACGGATATCTGCCAGTTTTCCAGTAACTGCTTGGATGTATGCTCATCCAGACTTTCCATGCCCTCTGCACCTGTCGATGAGCCAAAGAACGATATTCGAGGAGGCTGTATTGGGGATTTCCATCTCACCCCTACCTGACTCAGCGACTCAATAACTGCCAAAGCCTGACTCATGCCTTGTAATGGCACAACCCGGTTGTCAATCAAGTACTTGCCAGTCTCGCGTGTCATGTTCTCCGAAATACTGCTTACGACAACACCCTTGACCTGATGTTCCCGGCAGGCCCTAACATAGGCCTGAATGGTCCCCATCCAATCCGAATCATCGCAGTACTCAGGGTCCGGAAAATCAATAATCAGGATAAAAAGATCAAAATTCCCCTCCATCATGGCCGAGAACATACGGTAGGTACGGTCAAAATCTCCCCAGATAAATGTATGATAGTCGAGCGGATTGGATAGGGAGACATAGTTATTCAGGGTTTCACCAAGCAGCAGTTTATGCTCCGGCGTAAATGCAGGAAACTGCAAGTTTCGAGAAATTGCCAAATCTGCCAGTAATGAGGCCTCTCCTCCCGAGCAACTCATTGAAACCAGACGATTGCCCTCAAGCGGCCCGTGAACACAAGCCAGCTTCAGGGCCTCCAGAAATTCTTCGGCTGTATCAACCTGGCCAACTCCCAGTCGCTGGAAGAGTGCCGAGTAGAGGCGCGACTCCCCTGCCAGAACTGCAGTATGGCTTTGCGTGATTTTCGAACCAATCTCCGATTTTCCGGCCTTGAGTACCATGATCACAACGCCCTTTTCCCGGGCATGTTCTGCTATCCGGATAAATCGCGGTACGTCCCGCAGGCCTTCTATGTGCAGTCCTATGGCCCGAATATTCGCACATTCCAGGGCTGCTTCCAGAACATCCTCTACCCCCATCACCGCCTGGTTGCCGACAGTAATCAACCATGCGATAGGCAGGTTCCGCTGTTGCAGGGTAAAGTTGATGCCAAGATTTCCACTGGCGGTTATGATCGCAACCCCCTGATCCACTCGATACAGCCCATGCTGATCCGGAAACAGGACAGCGCCTGTCAATGCATTGATGTATCCATAGCAATTGGGCCCCAATACCGGCATTAACCCCGCTTCCTGCACCAGTCTCTCTTGTCGCTCTTCACCCAGTTCACCCACTTCCTTGAACCCGGATGCCAGGCACACCACGCCTCCGACACCCATCGCATCCAGAAGGCCCACAAAATCTACAGACTGATCCGCAGATATACCCAGAAATACAGCATCGGGAACCTTCGGCAATTCATTAATGTGTTTGACGCAGGGAATTCCCGCCAACTCTGACCGGTTTGGATTGACTGCCCACAAGATGCCCTGATAAGACAATTTTGCGCACTGCTCGAGAACCCGTTCCGATTCCCTGCCTCCAACAACCGCAATCGACTTCGGATTCAGAAAACGAAGCAGACGATCCCGATCAAACTGCAAGGTGGATTACCGTATTGATTCAAGTGGACGCAAAATCGACCGGGCGATAATCATGCGCTGGATTTCGCTTGTCCCCTCCCAGATTCGCTCAACCCGTGCATCTCTCCAGATTCTCTCCAGAGGCAAATCAGACATCAAGCCCATGCCACCATGAATCTGAATCGCCTCATCCGCAATAAAGGCTAGTGCTTCGGTAGCCGACAACTTGGCCATGGCCGCATCCATATCGGTCATTTCATTGGTATTGGCCTTGGCGCCAGCTTGATAGGTGATCAGTTCTGCCGCGCGCAGTCTAATTGCCATGTCGGCCAGTTTGAAGGACACCCCCTGGAACTTGCCGATGGTCTGATGAAACTGTACCCTGGTTGCGGCATGGTTGCTGGCGAGCTCATATGCCCGATCACATTTTCCAAGACAGATCGCGGCAACCTGCAACCGGGTATTGCCTAGCCAGTCATTGGCCACTGCAAAACCCTTGTCCACTTCACCGAGTACCTGTGTTTGCGGGACCCTGCAGTTATCAAATTCCAAAATGCAGTTGTGATACCCGCGGTTGGATACGCTCTCGTAGCCATCTCTGACCTCAAAACCCCTGGCCTCCTTGTCAATCAAGAATGCAGTAATCCGTTTTCTTGGGCCACGCGGCGTTTGATCGACCCCGGTTGCCGCAAACAGGATCACAAAGTCCGCGATATCAGCGTGACTGATAAAGTGCTTGGTTCCGTTGATAATGAAGTCCTGCCCGTCCTTCTCTGCACGTGTCGACATTGATCGGACATCCGAGCCGGCACCGGGCTCGGTCATTGCGAGACAATCGGTTTTTTCACCCCGAATACACGGGAACAGGTACTGCTCCCGTTGATCACCTATACAAGCCTGCAAGATATTGCTGGGACGTCCAACCATGTATTGCAGTGCATAGCTCGCCCGACCAAGTTCGCGATCCAGCATACACATCGAAAGCGGGTCAAGACCTCCACCTCCAAGTTCTTGTGGCATATTGGCCGCATACAAGCCAACTTCAATCGCTCGATTGATAATCTGCTGACGCAATTCAGGGCGCACGTTTCCAGTATTCTCGACCTCCTCTTCATAAGGGTAAAGCTCCTCTTCGACAAAACGTCTTGCCGTCTCGATTAGAAGCTTCTGCTCTTCACTTGGTTCAAAGTTCATCCAGTTGGGTCTCTCGTTGGTGGCCTGGCACGATTTCGATTCTTGTTATTTGACAGGGTGATGGTTCGGATCACCGATCTTCATGATCCAAAATTTTCAACATGTCCGTCAACATTCATGATTTGACCAGTGATTCGACTGGCATCGGACGATGCCAGAAACAGCGCCATCCGAGCGATGTCCTCCGCATCGATAAATGTCCGTAATGAACAGCTGTTGGTGTATTTTTTTCGCACATCCTGTGGCGATAGGCCGCTTTGCGCTGATTCTGCAACGATCACCCTGTCCATGCGCTCTCCATTAATACTGCCGGGGCAAATTACATTGGCCCGAATACCATAAGGGCCAAGTTCCATGGCCAGTGTCTTGGTCAACCCAATCACCGCCCATTTCGCGGCAGCATAGGGAGAGCGAAGCGGATACCCATGCCATCCAGCCGTTGATGAAATATTTATGATTGATCCGTGTCCGGCACTTCGCATACTTGGGATGAATGCCCGGCAGTAAAGAAAGGTCGAGTCAAGACTAACTGCCATGCAACGGTGCCAGTCATCAAGGGCAACATCCTGAATGGGGGCAGTAGGACCGGCAATTCCGGCACAGTTGACCAGAACGTCAATGCCTCCATAGGTACGGATATGTTGCTCCGCTATGCTCCGGGTTTGTGATTCATCCGATGCATCGCCTATCGAGACCATGGCTTCAGGCATCATTTCAGCAAACCGTTCCACAGCCACCTTGTCAATATCCACCACATGCACCGATGCACCGGCATTATGGACTTCGAGAGCAATAGCCCTGCCGATTCCGGATGCACCGGCAGTAATCAGAACACTTTGGCCATCAAGATTCATCCGCTAGGAACCCGGCATTTGAATTGAGCGTCCGCAATTCGCTGGAAACTCGATATTCCGCTGACCCTCGTAGATTTTTTTCAATCGCTCCAGAATAGCCGGATCAGCCGGACAGGATCGAGATTCACAAGTGTTGACGTGCAGTAGCATTTGCTCTCCCGTTGCCAGTACTCGATGGTCCTTGGTTGCGTACATGACATGATTGATATGCAACCGTTTTGCATCCAGATTCAGAATTTGTGTCTGGAAATAAAATGCTTCCCCGGCCATGATTTCACCCTGATGGATCAAATGAGTTTCAACCGAGAAGTAGCTGAAGCCCTGTTTATGGTATTCTTCATTAACGCCGATCAACTGAAACAAGGCATCCGATGCATCACCGATCGCTCGCAGATAACTGCTTTCCGTCATATGCTGGTTGTAATCAACCCACTCTGGAGGAACTACTCCGGAATGAAGCTGCAGGGGTTGATGAAAGTCATGGTCGAAAAACCCGACCGATGCTTGATCATCAGTGTGTGAGATACGATAGAGTTTCTCTTCATATTTTGCCAGCGTTTTACCGGCACTGGTTTCGTTAACCCGAAGTCCCTGAAGAATGGATACGATGCAATCATCGCGTTTTTGTTCAAGCTCGGATATGGAACGATCCCGTGCCTGCTGGTCTGACTGCTGGGTAACCCGATTCAACAAATCATCCGTCAGGTCTGGACCATCAAAACGAGTCCATGGCCATTTCAGGCTTGGGCCGAACTGGGACATGAAATGATGCATGCCCCCTTCCCCTCCGGCAATTCGATAAGTGAGATAAGGCCCCATAAATGCCCAGCGGATACCCGGGCCATACGCGATTGCCTGATCCAGTTCATCAGCAGTTGCTACACCTTCATTGAGCAAATGCAGGGATTCACGCCACAAAGCCTCCATCATGCGATCTGCCAAAAAGGCTTGAACCTCTTTTTTTACAACCAGTGGATGCATGCCTATCCCTGAATAAAATTCTTCAGCGTGGCGAATCGCCAGTTCGGAAGTCTGTTGACCGCCAACGATTTCTATCAGCGGCAACAAGTAAACAGGGTTAAATGGATGGCCCACGATTACACGCTCCGGATTCTTGATGCCCTTCTGCATATCGCTAGGCAAAAGACCCGATGATGATGAAGCAATAACGACTTCATCACCAGCATGTGATGCAATCTCCCTGAAGAGCTGCTGCTTAAGATCAATCCGTTCAGGACCACTTTCCTGAATGAAGTCAGCACCACAAACTGCTTCTTCGATGGAATCGACGATCTGCCATTCGCCTCTGAGAGAAACCGGGGCCAAGGTCATTTTTCGATAGGCCCTGAGTGCATTGTTCAGCACTTTATCCAAACGTGCCGATAATTCCTGGTCGGGATCGTAAATTCTTACGTTAACGGCATTGATCAATAACCGAGCCGCCCATGCAGAGCCGATAACTCCACCGCCGATCAGTCCTGCCGTGTTAACCCGCATGGAACTAGGCATGTTTACTGAGCTTGAGTTTTTCCCGGACTGCTTCTGGACCCATAATCGAAACGCCCATCGCGGAAAGAATGGCGACCGCTCGTTCTACCAGTTGCGCATTGGTTGCGTAGACTCCACGAGAAAGGTACAAATTGTCTTCGAGACCCACCCGCACATTGCCTCCAGCCAGAACAGCCATGGCAACATAAGGCAATTCGTTCCGTCCAATTGAAAAAGCCGAGAAAACCGACCCTTCAGGCAGAGCATGAACCATTGACATCAGGGTTGTGGGATCATCCGGTGCACCGTATGGAATACCCATGCATAACTGAATCATTACCGGATCGTCGATCAGGCCTTCACGAATCAGCTCCTTGACAAACACCAGATGTCCGGTATCAAACACTTCCAGTTCCGGACGAACCCCAAGTTCCTGAACTTTTCTGGCCATGGTCCTCAACATGCCCGGAGTGTTGGTCATGACGTAATCGCTTTCGGCAAAATTCATGGTGCCGCAATCCAGAGTACAGATTTCCGGAAGGCATTGCTCGACATGTGCAAGTCTTTCCAGTGGACCTGCCATATCCGTACCCCCTGAGTCAAGTGGCAGGGGATTCTCGTCGGGACCGAAAACCAGGTCACCCCCCATCCCTGCGGTAGTATTTATGACTACATCCGTGTCACTGTCCCGTATCCGGTCAATGACCTCGGAAAAGTACTCCGGCTTTCGGGAAGGTGCCCCCGTTTCGGGGTCACGAACATGAATATGTGCAATAGCGGCCCCTGCCTTTGCAGCGTCAATGGCTGCACTGGCGATTTGTTCTGGGGTTATTGGGATACCAGGATGTTTGTCAACCGAGTTTCCGGATCCGGTAACTGCACAGGTGATAAATGCGTTGAAGTTCAAAACCGGAGCCCTCCAGAGTCTATGTATATGGTCAAGGTGAGAGTGTCATGCGATTTGCAGAAATTTTCAAGACAAATTTTTCCCGTAGTCACTGAACCAAAAGAAAAATTAATCCTGAGTTTCACTCCGAAGCACAACACCCCCCTATTTCGGATGAAGGCGTAATCTTCATCCGAAATAGGGGGAGGAAACCATCAAGCCAGAGGCTCGAAATGCCTGTTCTGGACACTCTGGCGGTGACAATCTCGACTGATCGGCCACAAATCACCGTCATGCACACTTGTAGTGCCACGCCGTTTTTTATTTCATTCAGAATCAAAATGTTAATGCACTATATGTTAAACTTTGGCTAGCCCGGGTGGTGCTTGAGCAGCCAGCCCTGCCGCGCATGAGATGAAGACGGTACCACAACGACACCGGCGGCTATGCTGTCAGGGATCGGACGCGCCGGGGGCGAGCAACATCGCCTCGACCATTGAAATACTCGTCAATGATCCGGATCATTCTTTTTCTGTCGAATGAACACTCGTGTCCACCGTGAACCATGCTGACGGGCATTGCCCTCAATTGAATAAGATTCTCTTGGTAATCATCGCGGTCCGAGTGATAGACACTGTCGAACAGGTTTCCATCGTAGACCGTGTCACCCGAAAACCCAGAGAGCAAGGGAGTTACCGGTCATCAGAGGCAAACTTCCCTCGATGAAGACCCTCCTTCTAGCCACCAGTTCGCAACCCGATGCCCAGTTGTCATGGGGCCTACAGCGATTCCCGACCGACTCTCTTCAAGGCCGAGTCTGGACACTGGGTAGCCTGCTGCAACCTGACATCAGGACTTGATTCCGGGCAAATCCCCCTCCTCATACCCGCCTCCTTCCTGCTATACCGGAGATTCCGAAAATATCGAAACAGAAGTCATAACAACGAGGCAAAGAGGGCGTGTTGCTGAAACTGGATTGATCCTTGAGAAAAACAAGTTTTGATTCGCAAGAGGCTAAAGATCGAATGACGACCATAACGAGCTGACCGGCAGGGCATAACAGCGATCACCCAAGATCAACATGTGTTCACCGAAATAGAACAAAATACCGGTAAAGGGGCGCTTGCCAGAATTCTTGGCTGCAAACCACTTGAGATGCTTAACGTCATCCATGTGAATTGATTTTGCAGATTTTACTTCCATTCCTATCAATTGCCCATCACCTTCTGCAAGAATATCAATTTCACGGTGATCCGCACTTCGCCAGTGATATAGAGTAAAACTCCTATTCTGAAATGGAATAGATCGCAAGACTTCATTGAACACGAAGCTTTCCAGCAACCCGCCCAGCTTAGCGCTATTGACATGTCCAGGCTCGAACATGCCGGCATCCAATCGCCGCAAGGCACATGCCATTCCAGAATCTACAAAATGATATTTCGGGTTTTTAATGTCGCGCTTGGCCTCTCTTGACCTCCATGCCGGAACCTTAACTACCAACGACAGGCGTAACATGATGTCCAGATAGCGTTGTACGGTCTCCCATTTCATGCCAAGAATGCTGGACAACTCATTGTGATTGACCTCCCTTGCCGTTCGCATAGCCATTTGGGCAATTAACTTGCGGAAATTATCCGGTTTTCGAAGCGGCATGATATCCGCCAGGTCACGATCAACAATATTGTCAACATAACTTCGATATTGTTTCTGTCTTGGGCCAGTATCTATATTGCGTGGCTCCGGAAATCCACCCTCTAGGATTAGTTGAATGTATTCTTCGCGCCGCATAACTTCGATGTCCTGGATCTGTGAAGGCAACGGATTTTTCTGCAACGCCCAATCCAGAATCTGCGGAGGTTTTTTTCGCTTGATTTCTGAAACTGTCAATGGCCAAAGCTTGAGTGGGACAACTCGACCCGGAAGCGAATCAGCGACCTTCATGCTGGCAAAAATATTGGATGACCCAGTGAGCAGGAACTGCCCTTTTCGCTTGTCGTTGTCGACAATCTTCTTTATTGCCAGGGACAGGTCTGAGGATCGCTGAATCTCATCAATGATGACCGGTTCGATCCCAGCTTCGGCCCTGAAAGTCTGTATTGCTCCATCCGGATCAAACTGCAGGGACTGCAACATGATATCGTCATCCAGACTTACATACTTTCCCATGTTCAAGAGATTTCTGACCAGTGTTGTTTTTCCGACCTGGCGCGGGCCGACAATGTAGACTATCTTGTAGGATGCCAGTGCTGTTTCTAGCCCTCTCAGTAAATGTCTAGGGAAGTTGCTCTCTACCAATTTCCTGTTTCTTGCCATTTTTTACTTCAAGACGATGTCTTTCGATCAGCTGCAACAAATCACCAGTTGATGCACAAACAAATGCTGTTATGCCTTTTACCGAATCATCATCATGGACTTCACTATATTGACAACATATTTATTTCTATATGACCGTTATACTATACACCAATTTACTAATACATTTTTCACCAAATATCCGTTATTTTCATCACGATATTCCCTATAGATTTCGGTCAGCAGAATCAGGAATTGCAGGCTACACATCGGAATCCCTGCTTTTCATCGGAAGTGCCTACTGCCTCTTGAGACACGATGCAGGCTTATTCATAGACGATGCAGGCAGTTAACTCGACCTTGATCAGACTGCTACATGCGATTTTCAGTTGCGAAACTGCGAACGGAATGCTTGATCCAAGAGTCGACATCACCAAGAACGCCTCGACCATTGAAATACTCGTCAATGATCTGAATCATTCTTTTTCTGTCGAATGAACGCTCGTGCCCGCCGTGAACCACGCTGACGGGCATTTCCCTCAATCGAATCAGACTCTCTCGGTAATCATCACGATCCGAGTGATAGACACTGTCGAACAGGTCTCCATCGTAGACCGTGTCACCCGAAAACAGGATGCCGGTTGCCTCCTCCCAAAGAGCAATTGACCCCGGAGAATGCCCAGGGAGATGCAAAATCTGAAATACTCGGTTCCCCAGATCCAGCACATCCCCTTCGTCGAGGTAGCCAGTCAGCGGTGCCGGACGAACGGAATACTGTCGAAAGTCGAAATTCTCCTGTGGCAGTGCCAGAAACGTCTCGGCCCGAACGAAACTGCTCGCAACCGTGTTGTCCAGCGTGGGGTGAGAGTGGACATCCTGCTCCAGTCGATGGCCCAGACGACAGTCGAATTCATGAGCACCGCCGATGTGGTCGAAGTGGCAGTGTGTGGAGATACATTTGAGCGGTTTTTCCGAAAGGCGGGCAAGTTCAGGTTTGAGCGGGCGCAAACCCATTCCGGAATCGATCAAGAGATCGCTGTCCCGCCCCTCTATATGCCAGATGTTACATCGCAACCAGCGTGCGACATGAATTTCGGTAATCAGGCGAATGCCCTCGCCTATTTTTCTGAACGAATACCAGCAGTCAGGCACCCGAGAGGATTTTTGAACAGAGGTCACGATAGATGATGCCTCTTCATGATTGCGATATAGTTCTCTACCCTGTCTTCTGGAAAACTGCGGATGATGAAACCATGATCCTGATGCACTTTATCGAGAATGGAATTCTTTTCGGCCAATGTAGGCAACGGTTCCGGGTGATTTTGATTTTACGAGGAATCGAGTGTTACAATGTGATAATCTGCTTGCAGATAACAGTGAGGCTCGACCGAAACTCTTGTTCAGGCGCCTTGTTCCAGCCGAATACCCAGTTTTGCCTGCATTTTCCTGCTGATGCTCTGGGTAATCCGGTCTGCGATCATTGCAATGATCGCCATTCCGATGCCTGCAGTCATGCCAACTGCAAAGTCTCCGTCTCCCAGACCGATGTAAATTTGCTGTCCAAGATCATCAGTTCCAACCAATGCAGTAATGACCAGCATTGAAATGGCGAACATGATGGTCTGATTCAGTCCCAACATGATTGTCGGCACGGCTAGAGGAAGTTTTACCTGGAACAGCAACTGCATACGAGTAGAACCGATTGCCGTTGCAGCTTCAACCACCTCCTTGGAGAGATTCCGGAGACCGTGCTCGGTATAGCGAATCGCCGGTACGATTGCAAAAATCACTATCGACAAAAGCGCAGTGAATTCGCCAATCTTGAATATCATGACAAAGGGAATGAGAATGACAAACAGCGGCATGGTCTGCAACGTGTCGATTACAGGACGAACGAGAACGGAAACTTTGTCGTTCTCCGATGCCCAGATTCCAATCGCACTGCCAAGAACAAATGCGATCAGAACGGCAACACCGCACAGATACAGGGAAATAACCGCCGGATTCCAGATTCCGGTCAACAGGATAAACGCCAGTCCTGCAGCGATCCAGGCTGCAAGACTCCTGCCACCAGTCTGCCAGCCAATAACGATAATGATCATGCATAAAGCAGTCCAGGCTACTCCCTGCAGTCCGCTGTAGAGCAACAGCCCAATCAGTGCTGCCCAGACAGCCAATAGATAACGACCCTTGATGACCATGAATGCAACTGGCACTGCTACGAGAACCACATAGACAGTCGTAACCAGGGGAGTCATCGAAAAGCCCCATGAAAATGGGCTGATCGCCTGATTCAGTCCGATCTTGATCGGCAGCATCAGATAGAAAAACGCGGTCTGCTTGATGTTATCGAGAACAACACGAAACTCTAGAAAAAACCATTCCAGACCGGCATTCATGGATGGTGCCGGATTGATGATCAGTTCTTTCGGCCATACAGACAGTATGGGAATGAGATGTGCCATGAGCGCCGTCATCAATACCACGCCTCCGCAAATCAGCCAGCCCCGCTGCCTCCTTTTCTTCTCGGCAAGGTCAAGTGACGCACTGCGCATCGCGAAACCCGATGTCATACGATCAAGAATCATGGCCATCAATGCAATCACAATGCCAGCCAGAATACTTTCTCCAAACAGGGCCTTGCGTATGGTTGAGAGAACTTGCCAGCCAATATCGTTGGTCCCCCCGATTATCGAGGCAATGACGACCATTGACAATGAAGCCATGGTGGTCTGATTGATGCCCAGAAGCAACTGGCGACGGGCAGTCGGCACCCGCACAGACCAGAACAATTGTGATGGGGTTGCCCCGCTCATTATGCCGGATTCTATGATGGGTTGAGGTACGCCCCGCAAACCAATGATCGTATTGCGAACCATCGGCGGAAAGGCAAACAGCACGGAAGCTACTAGCCCAACTGTCGAACCAAATCCAAAAAGCAGCAGAATTGGCAGGAGATAGGCAAAGGCCGGTACTGTTTGCATCAAATCCAGCGTCGGCATTATAGCCCGATAAGCCCGTTCTGACATAAATCCCCAGGTACCGATCCCAAACCCTATGGCAACAGCGAGGGGAATCGAAACAACGACAAGCGAAAAGGAGTTCAGTGACTGTTCCCAGAAACCGAATGTCACCATGTACAGTATGCTCATTGCGCAGAACACTGCCAGGCCATATCCTTTCGCCCGATAGGCCGCATAAGTTGCCAGAACCAGCATTGCTACCCAAGGTACGGCATGCAGAACCGTCTTGGCAAACAGGATTGGCCAGTCGAATACCCAGGCAATAGCCTTGAATAGCCAGCCGAATGTCACTACAAACCAGCGCATGCCGTTGTTCAACGGCTCGGTCAGAGATAGGGCCAGGTTTTCGGGGTATTTGGACAGCATGCCCAAACTGTCACCCAGAATAACCGTGATCGCAGTGAAGGCCACTACGACTGACCAGATATAGAGCGACTGTTTTGTATTGCCGTTCAAGATCAGCTTTTTGCTGTGGTAGTTGTGGACATGCCGCTCGCAAGAGCGGCAATCACGTCCTTGCCTGTCATATGGTAAAGAGAATGGTCTGCGGTGCGAACTGCTACCCCGGAGTCATGCTCTGAAAGATAGGGAAGCAGGTCACATACTTTTGTATCAGCAGATACTTCCCTCACGCCTTCCGGTGGCGCATTGTCAGACGCAATATCACCAGCAGTAAGTATTAGCTCCCATGGCACATCATTGGTGAATTCCCGGACATAGGAATCTTCCGGCTTCAGGATCAGGTCGACAGGTCTGCCAATCTGAACCACGGCGCCGTCCTTCATGATGGCCATCCGGTCTGCAACGCGTAACGCTTCGAGAAAGTCATGCGTGATAAAAACAATCGACTTGTGCAGTTCCTGCTGCAGACGCAGAAATTCATCCTGCATCTGTCTACGAATGAGCGGGTCCAAGGCACTGAACGGTTCATCCAGAAACCACACCTCCGGTTCGACAGCCAGCGACCTTGCGATCCCGACTCGCTGCTGCTGTCCGCCTGATAGCTGGCTCGGATAACTGTCTTCACGTCCCTCAAGACCCACCAGGGCAATCACCCGCTCGACTCGGGCCGAACGATCCTGAAGTGGCATGCCTTGAAGCTTGAGTGGAAATGCAATATTTTCGAACACATTGAGGTGGGGCAACAGGCCAAAGCTCTGAAAAACCATCCCCATCTTGTAACGCCGAAAATCAATGAGCTCTTTCGGGCTGGCCTGTAGCAGATTCAGCCCATCCAGCAGTATCTCCCCCGAAGTCGGTTCCACCAGTCTTGACAGACAGCGAACAACGGTTGATTTTCCGGAACCAGACAAGCCCATGATGACGAAAATCTCCCCCGGCATCAGATCAAAACTTACATCTGCGGACGCGACAATACCGCCTTGCTCTCGAATGCTCTGAGCGAGTAGCTTGCCATCGCCGCCATTTTGCGGCAGACGACTCTCGTCGCTCAGAAACCCCGAAACACCGGGACCATAGAGTTTCCAGAGATTCCTGCAAGACAGTTTCGGCGTGAAAGAGTCATTGACGGACATCGCTCACATACCTCAACCAGAGATTCTAACGACTGCGTTTATGGCAATGAAAACAGATTCACATGCTTTCTACATTGCTGACTCAATCCACGGACGCCAGACCGATTCATTGGCATCCATCCATTCCTGAACGACTTCCTCTACCGGACGATTATTCTGGTCGATTTCGAAAATGAGACTGTTTTGCGCTTCGTTGGAGATTGTCATCTGCTCTGCAACTTTCAGGGCGTCCGGAAATTTCTCTCCGAATGACCTTGTGACAATTTTTTCGACAGGCGTCTGATCAAATCCGCAGGCGGAACCGCGTTTCTGCACTCCTTCATCACATTTACCGGGAGATGTATCCCAGTTTACCCAGCGCATGTCCACTTCGGAAAAAACCCAGTGCGGTTCCCAGAACATCATCAGGATAGGCTGCTCTGCTACCAGTGCGCTTTTCAGTTCGGCAACCATTGCGCCTTCCGAACCGCCGGGAATCGGCTTGAAGGGCAGATCAATGAGTTTTACCAGGTCAGCAGAACGAGTCCCCCAGTCTGCTGGATAGGTAATCAGGCGACCATTTGGAAACGTATCTGCTGCGGCAAATGCGTTTGCACAATCATACAGTGCCTGATATGAAGGAAGTCCAGGACACTTGTCTTCCATATATGGCGGATAAATCCATCCCTCATTTGCATTCAGGCCCAGTCTTCCCAACACGACTATATCGCCGCTTTCAACCGCCTTTGGGTAGATTTCGCCGACATTATTCGTCCAGGTTTCAGGTTGAAAGTGCAGGTCGCCTTCCGCAATCGCTGCAAGCTGGGGAACTGCTCCGGCAGTAATCAATTCGACTTCATGCCCAAGCTGCCGGAACAGGTTAGCGGCAAAATGTGCTGAAATGTGCTGACCGGTCCACTCATTCAATGGAATTTTGATGGACTCTGCATTGGCGGTGCCATGAACTGACGCTATTGCGAATATTGCCAGAAAGGCTGATTTCAAGAATTTAAAGATGTACATATTGTCTCCTCAGGCAAACTACATTAGTTATTACGTTTACCATTATATGGGCTTTTACCATTATATGGGCGTTTACTATTATATGGGCACTTGAAACGCTTTGACTCAAGAATTTTTTCATAATTCCATGTTAAACCTGCTGTTAGGTTTCGCTCTAGCTTCATTTGAATGCAATCTCGCTCATGAATCTCACTCAAAACAATCACAGGAGTTGGGGCTGGAGAACGTATAAAGATCAACGCCCCATGACCTGGTATCCTGAATTCTGCCATCTCTGCCAATAAGGTAATACCGGGAGAATAAAACACACAGTTTCAACCGAAACTCATAAGCTGTGGTTGGATATCATGTCTAACAACATCCTTGACCCCTCCAACCCCTGATCTGCCGCCTTGCTTAACCATGTCTTCGCAACCCTGGCGTTCTGTTTGACACAGTCTCCGTCAAGATACATGCAGCCCAGTCCGTGCTCGGCCAGGGCCACACCCTGCTCTGCGGCCGCAGTCATCCATCGGTATGCCATCAGTTCATTGCGAACAACTCCCAACCCTCTTTGATGCATGATCGCCAATCGATATTGAGCCTCAGCCACACCATTCTCGGCGAGCGGTCCGAGCAACCGCATCGCTTGTGAAAAATTCTTGGCCTCGAATGCACCAATGCCACTCGCAAGATCCATTGCCGAATCACTATTTTCGCTGATGGGAATGTCTTCGGACATGGTTCAGTTTTCAGGAATTATGGGTCAGTCCCTCTCGGACCGCCAGTACCGCCGCTTCAACTCGTGAATGCAGACCCAGTTTCTTCAGTATCGACTTGACATGCAGCTTGACGGTACCGTCTGATATTCCAAGATCAAGTGCAATACGCTTATTGCTCTGACCTTCTGTCAAATGCCTCAAAATCTCCATCTCACGAGGTGACAGACAATCAAAAGCCGAATTTGATTTCTCATTCCCCTTGGTCTTTTGCTGAATGATGGATGCCAGCTTCCCGGCTAGCTGTGGTGCAACCACAACCTCACCCGCAATCACCTTCTTCATGGCGGCAACCAGTTCATCAGGGGCCATGTCCTTCAACAAGTAACCGTTGGCCTGATGTTGCAAACACTCCGCCAAATCGGAAGCCTCATCACTCGTGGTCAAGACAAGGATCGGCAATCCCGCATGATTCCTGCGCAAAGTCCTGAGTGTCTGAATGCCGTCCAGCTCCGGCATGCGAAGATCGACCATGACTACGTCCGGGCACTTACTACCCACCGATTCAATGCCTTCAGCCCCACTCGAAAAGGAAGTTACTTCAACACCTCTGCGCCTCAACAATCCCTCCAGACCCTCTCTGAAGAGCGCATGATCATCAATCAATACCGCTTTCATCTCTCAACATGCTATGGACTTTTCATTGTACCGTACTGCCGAGAATCCTATCGATATTCAAATTCGAGCAGGACTCGACTTCCTTCTCCCGGCTCGGACTCGCATTTCAGATCAGCACCGAGCTTGGTTGCTCGTTCAGCCATAATCTGCAACCCGACATGCTCTCCCAACTGAACAGGCCCCGATAATTGCTGTTCATCGTATCCTACCCCATCATCCTCGACAACAATTCGACAAAATCCACCGCGATTTCTGAGCAATACCCTGACATTATTCGCTCTGGCATGCTTTTTCGCATTATTCAGAGCTTCCTGAACAATGCGAATTACATCGGTTCTCATGTCCGGGGCAAGGTCGTCATCCTGCCACTCGTTCTGAAAAAACACTGAAAGGTTGGTATCCCGTCGACATCGTTCAACCAGCTTGGCAACTGAACCGGGAACATCCTGCAACTGATAAGGTGCCCGAAACTGGCCGATCAGGGAACGCAGCTCCAGAACTGCCTCCTCAACCTGCTCTTCCAGTTTCTCCATCTCCTCCCAAGTCACCTGCTCGTCACCCTGATGTAGGGTCTCATCCAGTACCCGTACCTGAATACGAAGACCGGAAAGTGTCTGCGCCAGTGAATCATGCAGTTCGTTGGCAAAACGTGCTCTGGCTTCAATCATGTACAAACGCCCGGATTCATCGTCCAGACGGAATTGCTCGAGCATGACTCCGAGATGTTGTCCAATATTCAAATACAACCTGCGGTTTTCTGGATTGACTGCTTCCTCTCCATCGAAGAAAAGCTGCAAGGTTCCGAGGTAGGTATCCAGATACTGAATCGGAATCTTCACGGTATACATGGGGTTTGAATTCACGGATTCCCCATGCACGGCATCTGTTGTCTGAAACTCCACCTCTCGGTGATTCTGCCTGGCCTCCTGCAAACTGTCGGTCTCCGTCACATATGGACTATCTGCGGACAATCCATGACTGTGCACCAATTCAAGCTGACCCTGAACGAGAATCCTGATCACCGAGGCTCTTGCCTTAAACACATCCCTGAAGCGGTCCATAAAATGACTGAACAGTTCCTCAACCGTATCAAAGTGGGTGGATGAACTGACAACCTCATACAGCAATTCCAATGACAGCGTCTTTTGCTCCAGTCTTTGAGTCTGTTCACTTACCTGATTCTTCAAACCCTGCCGCATCTCGAGCATGTGCTTGCTCAAGCGATTGATTTGCTCGATCAACCCTTCAAAATCACCACTGCCAGGTTCTGGAATCTGGGCACCCATGTTGCCATCGCTGACCTCTTCGGCCCAGTCGTGCACCTGTCGTATCGGGTGAATCAGAACGGTTCGAATCATGATCATGCCGCGAACGATACAAGACATCGCTCCCACGACATAAATCCAGTCAGGTATCCAGAACCCCGGCAAATCAAGCTTGCCCAGCAGAGTCTGAGCCAACCAGGCACAAAGCAGCAAAATTGCCCCGAAAAGTGGCAACATAACCTGCCGGCAAATCAGCCCGAATCCTGGTCGAAACCACCGAGTTTGAGGCGGCACCAGACATTCGGGTTCGAAAGACCCGCTTGATCTTGACTTCGAACCAACCGTGTTAAAACCCATCAGACCAACAAACAATTCTCATCACAACATGCGGACAACACGGCCGACTGAACTATTGCTTTTGGCCCGGCTTGATGTGTTCCCTGTCGTTTGGATTGACAAATATGAAATGATACCCTCCATCTTCCATTTCGACATAGTCCAACTCTGCTCCTGCAAGCAATTCCGTACTGGTCGGCGCAACCACAATATCAATGCCATTACTGTTGCTGTAACTGTCGTTATGATCACCGCTGTCAAACCCCATCGCATAATCAAGAGTACCATTGGCAAGACGTCTCGCGGCAATCCTCAAGAACATGCCCTCTGACTGGGTTTCCTCCATCGAAAATCGAATTTGCCTGGCCGCTGCTTTGGAAATGGTAATCATGCTAGTGTCTCTCGGTATATTGTATTCGACCTCGTGCATGACTCCGGGCAATGTAACGGGTGAAATGCTCAATCCAGGGATAGCTCCGTGTGTTTCTTAAATGCGAAAAACCTGCAAGTACACCCTGACGGACAAACCCATCATGCTTGCCATCTACACCATGCCCACGAACAATCTCCCAGGCATAGTCGATATCCTCTTCAATACCCTCTATCGATGAATGGTGAAATTCATGTGCTCGTACCACTGGAGATGATTGACACCCAGCAAATTCCGGGTTCTGATGCCAAAGGTGCCTGCCCGTAGGCGCCAACTCAACATAACCACGTCCGACGGGGCGCTCGTGCATCCTGACATCAACCGGAAAGTATCCCACCATACGATTGCGACGACCCTGCCAGTCAAGACTGCGAGCCAGATACATCAGCCCACCACATTCGGCATATACCGGGCGACCTGATCTACAAAAACCAGCAATGGACTCAAGCATGGATTGATTGCACTCCAGCCGTTCTGCATGCAGCTCCGGAAACCCGCCACCGATAAACAGTGCATCCACTTCCGGCAACCCACCATCTTCCAGTGGACTGAAATAGTGAATGTCAATCCCGGCCTCCTCAATCATCTCGATATCATCACAATAATAAAATGAAAAAGCCCGGTCACGTGCGATACCAAGTCGCAATCCCCTTACATACGGCAACTGCTCCTTGCAGTCCTGAAGCATCAGGTCAATACGATGCTTTTCAAGAAGATTAATCAGCAAATCAATATCCAGAGCTGACTCAATGATCGATGCGGTCTTCTCAACATTTTGTGCGGCAACTGGATCTTCAACACTCGTCAACAAGCCAATATGCCTTTCATCAATGGTCATTTCTGGTTGATGGGATACAGCACCGATCACCGGCAGATCTGTATAGTTCCTGATCGCAGAGCGAAGCTTTGATTCATGCCTGAGACCCGACACATTATTCAGAATCACCCCAATCAGGTTAAGTTCCGAATCGAAAGTCTGATATCCCATCAAAAGTGGTGCAATACCTCGCGTCATGCCTTTGCAGTCGACCACCAGAATGACCGATAACCCCAGATGTTTGGCGAGTGCCGCATTACTGTCTGCACCTGAGGCACTGACACCATCAAACAGGCCCATGGTACCCTCAACCAGTGCCATATCCTTATTCCGGCAGCGATAGGTAAACTTTTCCGCTATCTCCTGCTCGGTCATGCTGTTGAAATCCAGATTCACGCAGGGGTTGCCAGCAGCAATCCCAATCCACATCGGATCAATATAATCCGGACCTTTCTTGAACGGTGCCAGATTTACTCCCCTGTTCCTCAGTGCTTGACATAGGCCCATGGCAATCATGGTCTTGCCTGAAGATCGACGGGTTGCCGACAACAAAAATCCCAACATGGTCATTGCTCACAAAAACCTGTCCATGATGGTCAGTCAGGATGAGTGTACACGTTGCGCCTCGGCAGGAAGAAACGGTAAGACTCGAGTCACGACAAGAATAATGATGCCCACCACGGAAATTCCACCCAAACCAAGTGCCAGTTCTAGCCAGCTCGGCGCATAGTGGATAACAACACCATCAAAGAATGTGCTTCGGACCTGTTTGCCCGGAAACATTAGCTGTGGATAACTTTGTCCGGCAATCACCATGACATAGAGCAAACAAAAGCTGCCGATCACTTTCGAGATCGCGGCACTCGCCAATCGGACACTGGTGTCTGGTTGGGTTTTGATCAGGAAAATCAGGCCGAGTGGCACTGCCGTACCAACAACAGCCTGTCCTGCCCAAAACAGGAAGGTATGGATACCGCCATTCACAAGCACAAACAAGACAACATCGTAACGGGTGGCAGTATACAGACCTGTCAAGAAAAACACGCAAACCAGAAATCCTTCCAGAGCAATCAGAATCCCGAGAAGTCGCATCAGGGAAAATGAAATTTCCGACTTCATTGACGAGCCGGATAAACCCCCTACGATCCGGGTAACCAATATAAACACGGCGGTCCCCAACGATAGCGACAACACAATGAACAACGGCACCATCATTGCGGAATGGTAAAACTGCCGGGCGACAATAAAACCAAAAATCGATCCGGTTCCTGCGGTCAATACAAATCGCCAGCCAAATGCAACCAGACCGGCGACCTTTACATATTGATTCATTTTGCGCTCGAACATGAACCACAGGTAGATTCCAGCAACCGCAATAAATCCCGTATAAAGGAAAATGTTCCAGGCAAAGATAGACTTGAAGTTGTAGTGTGTCATGGCAATGATCAGGCGATCAGGCCGTCCGAGATCCAGTACCAATATCAGCAAACCGCCAATCAGCAGGCTTATTGCGAGCAATCCAGAGAAGCGACTCCAACCTGAATAGATGGTTCTTCCAAACAGGGACGCCATTGAGGCGACATTCAGGGCACCCGAAGCGGAAAGAATGAGCGATATCGCAAACACGTGTGGCAACCCCCATACTATCTGATTATTCATGCCGGTTACCCAATGCCCTTCACTTTCCATGTAATGGGCGGCACCCAGACCAAGCAAGGCAAGAGCCGCCAACGCCAGTGCAAGAGCGTAATAGGACGGGCTGTTGACGGCCAGGGTGCGATAGTGCTGACTCATGGCATTATACGTTCCGGTATCTGACGCCAGTATTCAGCTTCAGGTCCTCACGAATCTGACGGGATGGTTCATTCTTCAGGCTGAGAGAAATCTCACTGTCCGGGTTCATCATATCGCCAAAGGTCATCGCACCTCCCCCTTCGACATGACATGCCTCGACACAGGCAGGAGTGCGCCCCACATCAACCCGGTGCGTACAAAAGGTACAGCTCTCGACAACACCCTTGCCTCGAGGGGACCAGGACCTCTGATTGGTCAAACTTTCGTGAACAAATGACCTCGCCTTGTAGGGACAGGCAATCATGCAGTATCGACATCCGATACATGTGTGTTTATCCACCAGCACAATCCCGTCATCCCGTCGGAACGAGGCACCCGTAGGGCACACATCCACACATGGGGGGTTTTCACAGTGCTGGCAAAGCATCGGCAATGAATCAACATGGGAAGTCTGCTCATCAACCAGATCAATCTTGCGTATCCACTGTGCATCCGTCTCGGGTCGGCCAAGGTCCTCAAGATTGTGTTCGGTGTTGCAGGCGGAAACACAGGCATCGCAACCGTTACCACATTTTTGCGTATCGATCAACAAACCCCAACGGACCAGTTTTGATGTCGCTTCCGACGAGGTTTTCGCCATGGCAAGTTCAACCAGATTGAGTCCTGCTCCGGCCAATGAAGCAACAACGGCCGAAACCATCAGTTTGCGTCGTTTCGAATCCACGGTTTCAGGGTTTTCCGAATGACCGCTCATGGTATGACTGCCCATTTCTTCATCATGGCGTTTACGGACCCAGGCAATATGGCACTCATAGAACCGGAATATCCGGGGAGGTTGTCCGGTACAGCCGCATGACAGGAAAAACAGTCAATCTTGACACTTACCGCTTCATGACAGACTGAACAAAACTGACCCGATCCATTGATGGGAATCGCTTCCTGCTGTTGACTGGTCTGGGTATGGCACTCAACACAATCGACAAGACTGTGGCGTATGGAGCGATCACCTTCCCGCATGGTCAAATCGCGGTCATGAAAAAGAAACTGCATGTGCTGCTTGCGCATGATTTCAGCAGGTTCGATGCACGTGTCTCCCTTACCACGTGGGATATCCAGCCAGTCGGCTGAAGACACGCTAGTCAAGAACATCATCAACAAGCAAGCCCACCAATGCAGGAACACGCGTTACTCTCCCATACCCATATCGATATAACCGGTCGGACAGACATCCGCACAGATGTGACAACCGATGCATCGATCATAATCCGTATCGACATAGCGACCCATGGTTGACTTGTTCTTGCTAACTCGAAACACCGCATCCTGAGGACAGTAAATCACGCAGTTGTCACATTCAAAACACATGCCGCAACTCATGCACCGACCCGCCTCCTGCTGGGCGGCCTCGGCAGAAAGTCCCTGATGACGTTCCTCAAAATGGCTGAGTACGTGATCCTTGTCCGGCCCATGTGATTCTCTCAGATTTCTCGACTCGTAGCCGAAATGACCCAGAAACAACTGATCGGATGAGATGATCTCGTGGGTACTGCGATCCTCGTAATTGTGGACTGCGAAATTGGCATCGCATGTCCCCCAGTCCTGGCTTTCGTCGTAGTCTTCAGGTTCCAGACTGTTTTCACGCAACTTGTCCAGGAGATTGAAATGATGCACATCGACCTTGGGGCGCTTGCCTGGCTCGACACTTTTCAGAAAGTTGTCAATCGAGTTGGCAGCGATAGAGGCCTGGCCAATTGCAGTCGTCAGAAGATGGGGGCGAATGATATCCCCGGCCGCAAAATGCCCCGGACGTTCGTTCATTCGATATAACGGATCGGCATCTATCAGGCCCCGACCGTTATCGAGGTCTTCCAAACCCTCAAGATTGCCAGCCTGTCCAATCGCAGAGACAATCAAATCGCATTCAATCTCGAATTCCGTACCATCAACTGGCTGTGGACGCGCATTGGAATCAATCGTGCATTCTGCCAGCTTGAGTGCACGGGCACGACCCTCACCATCAAGCAATACCTCAATGGGCATCACGCCATAGTGAATATCAACTCCTTCATGCAACGCATCTTCAACTTCATGATCGGTAGCAGTCATCTCGGAACGCGGAAACAGGGAAGTGAGGGTTACCTCAGCACCTTCCCGCATGGCCGCAACAGCCGAGTCATGGGCCACATAACCTCCAATCACCTCCTCGGCGCGCAGAGACTTGTTCAAATTGCTGATTTTTCCGAGACGTCTGGCGACTGACACTACATCGATGGAGGTATCACCACCGCCAACACAGATTACCCGATCGGCACTGACCTGAAGCACCCCCTTGTTGAATGCCTCGAGAAATTCGACCCCACTGACGCAGTTCGGTGCCTGCGAGCCCGGAACGGGCAGAGATCGTCCGCTTTGACAGCCAATACACCATAATATCGCATCAAAATTCTTTTCCAGACTTTTCATTGACACATCAACGCCAATCCTGACATCCGTCTTGACTTCGATACCGCCCATATCAAGAATGCGTTGTATTTCATGATCAAGATAATCACGCGGCGTTCTGTATCCGGGAATGCCGTAGCGCATCATGCCACCCAATTCAGAATGATCATCAAAGATCGTCGAACCATGACCCTTTCTCCGCAACTGGTAAGCCGCAGCCAAGCCCGCTGGACCTCCACCCACAATGGCCACTCGGGAGCTACCGAGTTCCGGCGCATGAAACACGAATTTTCGCTCAAAAGCAGTATCGCCTATGAATTGTTCTACTGCGTTAATCCCCACAAAGTCATCGACCTGGTTACGGTTGCAGCCTGATTCACAAGGTGCCGGGCAGACTCTTCCCATCATTGACGGAAAGGGATTGGCCTCTGTACTGCGACGAAATGCATATTCCTCCCAGCTTACATCCTGAGGTGGCTTTTCAGTGCCCTTGACGATCTGTAGCCACCCCCGTACATCTTCACCCGAAGGACAACTGCCCTGACAGGGTGGAGTACGGTGGATATAGGTAGGGCACTTGTGTGAATGATCGGCACTGAAGATGGCCTCCTGAAGGTTGTCCCATTTGTAGTCTCCTTCTTCAAACGCCCTGAAAGTCAAATTAATGGATTGATTCTCGTCTTGATCTGTCACGGTTTCTTCCTCGACTTTTCTTGTTGCTTACTGTTATTGCTCACTACCCAGCACAAGCGCATCGCCAACCAATTGATGAACGCTGATAATCATGCCCATGCCCAGGCTGTAAAACGGCAGAACCTTGGTGAACTGACTCTTGCAGATGGCGCAGATGGCTGCCATATGGGTCACATGGTACTGTTCGATCACCTCATGCAAGGCCTGCACTCTCGGTAATGCACCCTTGACACGCAATTCGGTTAGATCATCAGTCAAGAGTCCTCCCCCACCCCCACAGCAGTAGGTTCCCTCGCGGATGCTGTCCTCGCGCATGTCTACGAAATGGTTACAGGAAGCCCGAATCAGGGCTCGCGGAATAATGAACTGACCACCAGGCATGTTCCCCATCCTTGAACCACGTGCGACATTGCATGAATCATGGAAAGTCACCACCTTGTCATCGTTCCGTGCCTTGTCGAACTTCAGTGCGCCCGCTTGGACAAGATCATAAGTCGCCTCGCAGATATGCTGGGGTGCAGGATAATTCGGATCGAGAAAATCAAACGGGCCAATCAGCGTATTCCAGTAGCTGTAGGCTACACGCCAGGCATGCCCGCACTCTCCAACAATAATCCGTTTCACTCCGAGTTCGAGTGCCGCCTCCCGTATCCGAGTTGCGACTTTCTGCATGCTCTCGTCATTACCAATGAATAGTCCGAAATTGGCCGCCTCGGAAGCATGGGAACTCAGGGTCCAGGGAATCCCCGCCTGATGAAAAACCTTGGCATAACCAATCAGCCCATCTACATGCGGTTCGGCAAAGAAATCAGCCGAAGGGGAAACCAGCAGAACCTCTGCATCCGCATCATCAAGCGGCAAACGTACATCAACATCAATATCCTCCTTGATTTCTTCCTCAAGATCGAGCAATGTATCTGCCATGGCCGGTTGGGGCAAGCCAAGGTTGTTGCCGATTTTGAAAACCTTGCCAATAATCTCGTTCGAATACTTTTGTCCTATACCGACACTGGCCAGAATTTCACGACCGGCCATGGTGATTTCTGCCGTATCGATTCCGTAGGGGCAATAGACCGAGCAACGGCGACATTCCGAGCACTGGTGATAGTAACTGTACCAGTCTTCCAGTACTTCACGAGTCAAATCGACCGCGCCAACCAGCCATGGAAAGTATTTGCCCGCAAAGGTGAAATAACGTCGATATACCTTCCGCATCAAGTCCTGTCGAGCGACCGGCATGTTCTTGGGGTCGGACGTGCCCAGAAAGTAATGGCATTTATCGGTACAGGCTCCGCATTTGACGCAACTATCCATGAATACCTGCAAAGATCGATACTTACCCAATAATTCCTTCATTTTGGCAAGTGCCCGATCGTGCCAGTCCTCAACCAGTTCTTCCGGAAAGCCCAGGGCAGTCTGATGATCCGATTTGGCAACAAACGGGCGGCTGTGAGCCATGGCTCCATCAACCACCGATGGCGTGACAGGAATATTGGTGACAACCGGAATGGTAAATTCAGCCTTCATGATGACCGGATACCCTGATGTCGAAATTCACGGGGATTATCGACCTGATTTCGTGTGGGACTGAAAAACACCCCGGGTACATGCAACAACTTGCTTACCGGAAATACCGCCATCAGAATCACGACCAGTCCCAGGTGCGTCAGTAACAGAGGGTCACTCGGCAGGGGGGTAGGATCAAACCTCATCAAGCCCAGAAAAAATGCCTTGACCGCAACGATGTCAGTATGCCAGACATACTTCATCATGAGTCCTGTGCTGACGATGGCCAGCAACAGCACCAGCATTAGATGATCAGAGGGAGCGGATATATAACGCACCCGATCCACCAGGAAACGACGTCCCCATAATCCGGACAGCCCAAACAGCATGGCCCATCCAGCATACACGCCAAACGGAGAAATAACCGCAACCCACATCCACACCGGCTCCGAGAAATACCGCAAATGCCGAATTAACACGATCAGCATTGCAAAATGGAAAACCCAGCCGAATATCCAGGTCCATTTGCTGGCTTTGAAGAGGCTTTCAAAAAACACTGTTTCGCGAAACATGCGTCCCACTACACCTGGCATGGTTGTAGGTGCAGGTGTAGTTGGAATCTTGAAGGGAACTGGGGTCCGGGCGTATATCATGATCTTGCGGGCGACGCCCAATACCAGAATCAAGGCTGCAAGATAGAACGCACCGGCATACAGGTAGGTTACGGTCGACACGGCTGCAATACCCGCTGGCCCGAACAGGCATTCGCCTGTTCGGTTGAGAGTGTCTGGCGAGACGGTGGCTGCATAATCCGAAAATCAAGCGCAAAAAATCGCAATCCGGCGACTACACAGCGATTAATTGACTCTCGTGATCCGTGACTCTACACGCAACCAGTAGGCTTGGGCAAACCTGCGTACTTGCAGGCCTGTTTCGCAGGACCGTAAGGAAACAGTTCATAGAGGTATCTGCTATTACCCTTGTCCTTGCCCAGCCTCTTGCCAATGGCCTTGGTCAACACCCTGACCGCCGGGGCAATCTGATACTCATCGTAATACTCACGTAAAAAGTTGACTACTTCCCAGTGATTTTCGGTGAGATCGCAACCGTCCTGCTGAGCCATGGCCTCGGCCAGTTCCGAACTCCAGTCGGACAAGTTTGCCAGATATCCCTCTTCGTCTGTCTCAAAGGACTGACCGTTGATTTCTAGTGTCATTTGCTATACTCCGAAATAATTTATTGTTTCTGTTTAAGGGTTATTGCACATCAATCAGAGAATAAACCCGGTGTGCACTCATTTACAACCATGACTGTACTTTTGGGTGTTCAACGGCAAGCCTTACGAATCCGGCATAATCTATCACTTCAACACCGCTCATGATTCGATCGGATTCAATACCACGCGCCTGCAAGTCTTCTCCAAGCACACAGACCTTGCGGTCCTTCAGACAGGTCTGGATTTCTTCGCTTGCTTCACCATTAAACAGTGCACCGTATACTCCGTCTTCAATCAGCAATATACAGGAGCCGGCCTGTGACAGGCGTACACAACTCTCCAGACAGTTCTTCTCAAAAGGTGATTTGTTGACGACATGCAGCATTTTCAGGAAATCTCAGAAATTAAGCAGTACATCGGATTCACTGATGATTTTCTGCATTTCCCCGGCACTGACAACATGAATCAGGGGTTTTTCCTCCCAGTCATCGTCTTCATCCTCATAAACCAGAGGCATCAGGTCATCCTCTGACAATCCGCGACGCTCCAGGGATTCACGTTCCACATAGACAAGTTTGACATCATAATCACCCAGAGCGCGATAGGTTGCACTGAAGTTCTTGGTACCTATGGCCTTGGTATCCTGTCCCGATTTGAGTTGGAAAACGCCATCATCCAGATAGGCCATGGCAACATCCTGATCAAAGGCCGCACCAATCAAGGCAACCTCAAGTCCTTCCTGGGCATAATTTGTGCCATGGGGTGCTCTGCGATTGATATACAGAAATTTCTTGACGATGCCGGATTGTAGTTCTTCACTCAAAGTCTGTTACCCCGGATTTTTCCAGTTATTCGACAGTCAATCGCCGAATGTCACCAGACGGTCGGCTTGAATGCCCGCTTCGATTAACTGTCCCAGTCCCGAAATTCGAAATCCGTCAGCAATGTTGTTGGCGTCCTTGCTGTTGCGTTTTTGCTCATCCTCGTCAACGACTCCACGTCGTTGTGCCGCTGCCACGCAAACCACCAGATCCAGATCATGTTTTTCGGCAAGTTCACTCCAGCGATTGGTGACATGTCGATCATCCTGGGGCGGGGTCGTCAGGCGAGTTCCATTATTTACTCC
Source organism: Gammaproteobacteria bacterium (assembly GCA_022822625.1). Lineage (GTDB taxonomy): Bacteria > Pseudomonadota > Gammaproteobacteria > Arenicellales > Poriferihabitantaceae > Poriferihabitans. The sequence continues at coordinate 68,819 of JAJEAV010000011.1, forward strand.
ATCGTGGTAAAAAAACACCCGAATTACCTGGTGTCCCTGTTCCAGCGCTGCTTGCGTGAAATGGAACGCACTGTCACTCGCCTGATGCGTGTAGGGGCCCTCGTTGACAAGGATTGCAAACTTCATGGCCGAATATCAGCGTGGGGACTAGAAACGGATATGGGTGGACGAGTTCAGGCTTTTTCGCGAGCCGCGCCAGTTGTCGATGTGATACTTGGTAAAAGGCAATCCGGTCAATTCAAAAAACCGAGGCCAGCCAATTCTATCGACCCACTCGTTGACGCGTTCCCAGTCCTTTGCATCCTGCTGATAGGTTTTCAGAATCTTCTTGACGATTGCCGTCGCTTCAGGCCAACGCGGAGGGTTGTTTGGAACACCACCCGCAACCAGCTTCTGAAAGCTCGGCTTACTCCTTGCATTGGAGTGGTTTCCACCAACCCAGATTGCCAGCTTGGAATGTTCCGGATCATTGATCTGCATCGGTGGACAAGGAGGGTAGCAGGCTCCACAGCAGATACATTTCTTCTCATCGACCTCCAAGCTTGGCTTGCCGTCAACCATTGCTGGTCGGATTGCTGCAACTGGACAACGGGCTACCACGGATGGACGTTCACATACATTGGCGACCAGAGAATGGTTGATCTTGGGTGGTTTTGTATGTTGAACATTGATTGCAATATCGCCCTGTCCACCGCAGTTGATTTGACAGCAGGAGGTGGTGATATGTACGCGATTCGGCATCCGACAATGCTTGAATTCATCAATCAGCTCGTCCATCATCGCCTTTACAACACCTGATGCATCAGTACCGGGTATATCACAATGCAGCCAACCCTGGGTATGCGATATAAAGGCTACCGAGTTGGCGGTTCCACCGACTACGAAACCTTCTTTCTCCAGGGCTTCAATCAACGGTTCGACTTTTTCTTCTCGGTCTACCATATATTCGATGTTGCTGCGCATGGTGAAACGCACGTGACCGTCGCCATATTGGTCTCCAATATCGCAAAGTTTTCTTAACGTGTAGACATCAAGGATACGCTGGGTGCCGGCCTTGACGGTCCAGATCGACTCTCCACTCTCGGCGTGATGCACCAGCACACCCGGTCGGGGGTGTTCGTGGTATTTCCACTGCCCGAAGTTTCGAATCATGGACGGATGCATATACTGCATACCGTCCGGGCAACCCGATTCGATCGGGCGACGCATTTCCTGAAGATTCATGTCCCTACCCCCCCCTGAGCGGCAACCCGCTTGCGCTCGAACCATTTTTCCGCCTCTTCATCCCATCCATCCATACGGACATAGGAACTCTCTCGTGGATGTGCGATCATGTTAGGGTCTACATCGAGATCAACTCCTTCGAGGAAGTTGACGAGGCCAATGCGTTCGATCATTTCGCCGCATCGTTCGTGTTCCAGGCCATTTTCGGCCCAGAAATCGATGATGTTCTCGGCGATCTCGACGATTTTTTCGTAATCCTCATCAGTTTCAAGTCTCATGAAGGGAACCACTACGGTGCCCATCAAATCTCCGATTTTCAGGGTACGTTTGCCGCCGACCAATATACTCACCCCGCGATCATCTCCGGGCGATAACGCACGATTCATCACATTGAGGCAGTGCATGCACTTCACGCAATTTCGATTGTCAATTTCCAGTTTGTCATCGTCGGTTAGGGTCATGCAGTTGCTTGGGCAGCGGGTAATCACATTATCAATGACATATTGTCGGCCCTTGGCTTCAATAAAGTTGGCAACCTGCTCTTCATCAACCTTGATGTCATCACGCCATGTTCCGATCACTGCAAAATCTGCACGTTCGATCGAGTTGGTGCAATCGTTTGGACAGCCAGATATCTTGAATTTGAACTTGTAGGGAAGAGCCGGCCGATGAACATCGTCAGTAAAGTTGTTTACCAGTTCCCTTTGCAGTCGATGTTCGTTGGTACACGATTGTTCGCAACGGGCAGCACCTACGCAGGACATGGCAGTTCGTACGCATGGCCCTGCTCCGCCCAGGTCGAAGCCGTAGTCATTGATCTCGTCAAAGAAGTGCTGGGTGTTTTCCGTGGTCGAACCGATGAACATTATGTTGCCGGTTTGCCCATGAAAGGTAACGAGACCAGAACCCCAGCGCTCCCAGCTATCGCCAAGTTGCCGAAGCATGTCCGTGGTGTAGTGATTACCTGCCGGAGGTTGTACTCTCAGGGTATGGAATTCCCTGGAATCCGGAAATTGCTGACCGACTTCCGAGAAGCGGGGGATAATACCGGCACCGTAACCAAAAACACTGACTGTACCCCCCTTCCAGTAACCCTTGCGGGTTTCGTAGGAATGTTCCAGCTGACCCAGTAGGTCGTTAGCTACTCCGTTAATTCGCTGATCAGGATGCTTGTCCCGAAGATTCTTGATTCCCGATATAAAACTCGGCCATGGACCGGACTCGAGTTCATCCAGCATTGGCGTATCATGGTACTTATCGCGACTATCACTCACACTTCTATCCCCCTTGTTATTGACAGGATTTTCCTATGCTACCCTCAATTATTTTGACCCCTTTGACTGTTGCTTCCATTGTCTTTTTTGCTTGGGGCTTTTGTGCCAGTAATTTTAATTTCCAATCGGATATTGATGCCACACCCCATCAGGATAGGTTAACCTATAAATTTATCCCTATCGGGATATAAGGGCAACAAAGGTAACTATATCCACTCGGCACTCATGTCCTTTCTTGATTACCGAAACATGGCTGACTGCCAGCCAATCATTCTAGTTTTGCCCGGACACCATGCTTCCCAGCAATGCCATGACAACTTTGGCAGAGTTTTCAGCAGCCAATGCCGTGAATATTTCAATCTGGTTCACATGGTCGCCAGCACCAGCCAAATCAGACAAACTGCGAATGGCAAGATAAGGAACCTTGTTTGCCCAGGCAACATGCGCAACAGCTGAACTTTCCATATCAAGCACTCGGGACCGAAATACCCTGAATATGTATTCACGAAATTCAGCGTTGTCAATAAATGCACTTCCCGAAACCCCTGAACCTCCAAACACAACTTCCGGTTTGCGAGAAAGACATCGACCATCATCAGTGCAATCATTCAGTTCCAGATCATGTGTCGCCCGTTTCGCTTGTGCGAACAGGGATTCATCAACAGGAAACCAGAAACGCGTTTCTGGCTCGCTCAGCCCATCACGAATCACCGCTACCGAACGTGGGAACATCATGCCAAAATTTTCATAAGGATATTCAAAAAACGGCACTGTTTCCCAGCCGCCTTCCACTTCTCTTGCATACACCATTTCCAGATATTGTCCCCACTGATCAGCAATAACCACATCGCCAATATCAAGTTCGGGGTCAGTTCCCCCAGCAATACCCGAAAAAATGACCTTTTCTATATTGAAGTGGTCAAGCGCTAGTTGAACTGTCATTGTCGCATTGACTATGCTGATCCCACTTAGAAACAAGACCACATCCTTGCCGACTAGCTTCCCTGTCTGGAATTCGACTCCATTGATGGAAGTCGAAGATGAATCCCCAAGATGGCTCTTTAGCAGTGTCAACTCTGGCGAGAAGGCCGATACAACGGCTATTCTTGGAATCTCATCCTTGTCTGAGTGGGAAAATACTGGTGTTGCAGAAAATGCAAGGCATAACAACAATACCGATATACAGATACACGCTTGAACAAGATGGTTCCTGACTTTTGAGTTATTGCATATCCTCATGGAAAAATCATATTTCGATAACATTCTGATGCAAGTGTATGCAAACAATGACCATCTTGATACTTACTTCACATCTGCATTGATCAAATCAAGCCATTTTCGACAACCAGAAATCTCACCGATTATTTTCCAACCCGGTAATATTCGGGAAGACTTGTAATTTTCAGGCATATCTTGCAGGATTTTGGATAAAATCAGGCTAGTGTTCAACAACTATTTCGTTCTGACAAGGTTGCCTCGATGAGTGAGAGAAAAAAATTGATCAGTGAATTGATCCAGATGCAGAAGAAGTTCATGGAAATTGAAAAAACCAGAGGCATCGAATTCGAGAATTATTACGATGCGAAAGGTGAGGATGATTTATCGGAGTATCAGGCAAAATATAACGATCTCGCCAATCGCCTGGTTGACCTAGCTCATACCGAGAGAGGGTCAAGACGCTGATCAAGCATACAGATCATTCCTTCCAGTTTTCGGCCTCGGCTGTTGAACGCGATTTGCCGTCTTCATAACCTGCTTGCCAGGCCTCGGTGATGCGTTGCTCTTCAATCTCGGGATTGCCCATATAACCGCTGGCCCAACCCAATATATACTGTCTTGATACTTTCATGTTCTCAAGTTGCTTGATGGTTTCATAATACTGATTTGACATTGTTTCGCCTTGTATTGACACTCATTGACTGTTGATTACAAGGAGTGCTGTTTTGCATCCTCTTGATTCATATCTATTCGAACTAACCATGAATACTCATGCGTTTGATTTATACAGTGTCATTTCTGCCTTGACATGCCATATGCAGTTCTTGCCAGGCATAATGGTCAGCAGGTCACCTCTTGATGCCCGAACCGGTTCTTCCCCATCAATCGTTATTTCCGCATCCCCATCTTCAATATAGTAGGTTTCACTAACTGTCACTGAACCCGGATGCATGCCCACGGGTTTCTGAATGACTGGCCAGTCTTCCACACTGAGGATCTCGAGTTTCATTGGAGAAGGCTTGTATTCAATCAGTATATGAGTCACGATTATTTTAGCTGTCCGGAAATTCCCAGGTGATTCCACCAAGCCGTGCATCTCGAATATCATGAATTAACAAGTGCCCTGCTTTTTCGAGATCTATTATACCTCCCTTGACCAGGCAGCCTCGACGTTTTCCGATTTCGAGTAATAACTCCAGGGAAGTTCGGCTCAGGTTTTCCATATTGTAACGATTATGAAGTCGCTCCCTGTATTTATTCTTGAGAAATTCGAGAGCAAACAAGGCAATGTCCTGATAGCTGACCACGGTATCGCGAATAGCACCTGTAATTGCAAGACGTAGTCCACTCTCGGGAGATTCGATTTTTGGCCAGGTTAGACCCGGAGTATCCAGAAGATAAAGCCCCTCATCGATTCGGATTCGCTGTTGCTGACGAGTAAGCGCCGGTTGATTGCCGGTTTTTGCAACTGCTCGCTCACAAAGGGTGTTGATCAGGGTGGATTTGCCGGAATTTGGTATTCCAACCACCATTGCCAAGATCCTTGAACGGTTCCGACCGGAGCGTTCAACCACATTCGCACACATCGCTGGAATTCGTTTGACCTCCGCTCGTTTTCTTGGATCTGCGACCAGCACAGGACGTTCGTATAGATTTGTGATGCAGTGTAGCCACTCATCGGTCAACTTCGGGTCAGACAAGTCTGGTTTGGACATCACGGTGATGCAGGGCTTCTCTCCACGCAAGGTTTCGATCAGGGGATTCATGCTACTCATAGGGATTCTGCTATCCAGAATCTCAATAAAAACGTCCACCTCGGATTTGGTCTCGGCGATCTCTTTCCTGGCCTTATGCATATGGCCGGGAAACCACTGGATATCTCTCAGGTGTTCAAGTGACTCTTCGTTCATACGAAATCGCTATCATGTGTTTCACAAATGCTGAATCCTTTTGCAGAAATACGCGGGTATGCAGAAATTCCCTCAAGTGAATTTTGCACGATTTGATCCGATTTTTGTTATCCGGTTTATGATACAAGGAACAATGTCTTTCTTTGGAACTGTATATTCAAGTAATAATATACTGTTCTGCGTCCGAACACTCTCGGATGCATCGGGATGGGCTGACTGCCCCCATTCCCGCCCTGCAAGCAGGCAACCCCGCTTGAGAATGTCCGGAATGCGGTCACATCCCTGTCCAGGACACACCGCAACCACCACAATCGAACTGCCTCTTGCGCAGAACATCACCCTTAGTTGAACAGCCAGAACCGTATATTTCGGGCAGACAGTGAAAACTTGATGGGAATGGCCGCCTGCTGGCCATCGAAATCATTATCCATTGGACCCTCACTCAGTGACGAGAGAGGTTTAAATTAATCCGGAATCGGAAAATTTCAGAACGGGACAATGGTAAAATGCAGATGGAACGCCCCCCAAACTGCACCAGAGATCCCACAAAATCAATGCCGAAACCCATTCATTAGACTGAACTCAATACTTGCAACATACATGAAGTCAACAGCTATCTAGCGGGTGAACAATGAGCAAAGATGTGGGAATGTGGGCATTCCTTGAGCAGTATGTTTCCCAACTTGCAGAGCGAGAAGGATTTCTTGCAATTTGCGTCCGTAAAATTGAACTAAACCATAGTGAATACCCAGCACAGGTCTGATTTGGCAGACACTAGTATTATCTTTGCGATACATGACGGTATTGTTCCCAAGAGAATACTGGGAATTGGATCAAAATGACTCGATTTATCGCACCATTGAGAATAGATGCTCCCCAACAGAAATTAGAATAACTACATAAGATGAGAATGGGAGTATAAATGTTTATGATTTTATCCGACATCTACGTAATACAATTGCTCATGCGAATATTAGGTTTCATGAAGACAATAGCATTGAATTTTGGGATAAGAGAGGAGAACCGCACCCTCGGCCAAACCCGTGACCTCCTCCTTCCAAAGCTCATGTCCGGCGAAATCCACCTGCCCGAAGCCGAGATAGCGGGGGAGGCGGTGGCGTGAAATCCCCTGGCGGCGAAGTCATCGTCTACGAGTCCGGGGACGGTGAGGCGCGCGTTGACGTGCGCTTCGAAGGGGAAACAGTCTGGCTGACGCAGCATCAAATGGCGAAGGTGTTTCAGACCACGTCAAGGAACGTTCAGATTCACCTGCGCAATGTCTTCTTCAGCAAGGAGTTGAAAGCAGAGGCAACTACCAAGGATTTCTTGGTAGTTCGTCTGGAAGGCAAGCGAAGAGTCCAGCGCTCCCTCAAGCACTATAACCTGGATGCGATCATTTCCATCGGTTACAGGGTCAATTCGAAGCGGGCCGTGTGTTTTCGCCAGTGGGCCACCCGCACCTTGCGCGAGTACCTCGTCAGCGGATACACGATGAACGAGCGGCGGCTTGCAGAGCGGGGCCTCAATGAGGCCCGCCAAACCCTGGATTTGCTCGCCCGGATACTCAGGAAACAGGCGCTTGTGGACGAAGCAGGTCAGTCCGTGCTAGACCTGATCACTGAGTATGCCGACACATGGCGCCTGCTGCTCGAATATGACGAGGATCGCCTCAAGGTGCCGACCGGAGCGAAGTCAGCCTCTAGCGCCCTTAGTCTTGACACTGTCATTACCGCAATCGATGCTTTCAAGCACGATCTTGCAGCGAAGGGCGAAGCCTCGCCTATGTTCGGCAACCGGCGCAGCGAAGCTCTGGAGGCGATTCTCGGCAACTTGGAGCAAACCATGTTCGGCGACCCCCTTTACCGTAGCAGTGGGGAGAAGGCGGCCAACCTGCTCTATTTTCTAGTCAAGGACCACCCGTTCACCGATGGCAACAAGCGCATTGGCGCCCTGCTTTTCCTGCTCTATCTGACACAGGAGGGAATCTCGCACCGGCTCGACTCCCGGGGACTGACGGCACTCACCCTATTGATCGCCGAAAGTTCGCCGTCGAATAAGGATATCATGATTCGCCTCATCATCAATCTTCTGGACGAATCCGTCGAATGAGCCGTGTGGTGGAATCCGTCATCAAGGAAGCCGTCTCCAATGGTTTGCCAGAATCAGCTATGCCGTGCTTCACGGATCGGACATCGGCCCGGAAGGCCCGACGCCAGAGCGCGGCAGCTACGAAAAGGCGTTGCTGGCTGGTCGGCTCCGCAAAGTCGCTCGCTCGTCTGAATCCGAATCTGCTCGTTGAGACAATGGAGGATGTGCTGCGCAAGGTGCGACAAGCAGAAACCCCATCTCTTATCGAGGAGAACCTCCGCCTGCACCGCTATCTGATCGAAGGTGTATCCATCGAGGTTACCCGTGAAGATGGCAGTATTGCTGGCGATGTGGTCCGGCTGATCGATTTCGATGAATTCCTCGCCGAGATTCAGGGGATGGAAAAGAAAAACCTCGCGTTGGAGGCACTGCACAAGCTCATCAACGGGGAGCTTCCATCGCGAAGCCGGGTCAACGTCGTGCAGACTGGACCTTCTCCCAAAGGCTGGAGGAAGCAATCGCCCGCTACCACAGCAATGCCATCACAACAGCAGAGGTCCTCCAGGAACTGATCAGACCTGCCAGGGACATCAACGCCGCACACCGGCGTGGCGAAGAAGAAGGGATCAGCTAGAAAGAAATCGTTTTCTACGATGCACTGGCCCAAAATAAGAGCGCAGTCGAGTTGATGGATAACGACCACCTTCGCGCCATCGCCCTTGATATTACGCATCAGTGGATTGGCAATGCCACAAGCACGGCTATCCAACCGGTCTGCAGGACTCCGCAGTGCAGACCGTTCTGCAACAGGCCGAGAAACTATCGTCGAGATGGGGAGCAGGATGATGCCCAACCCCGACTTCATGTACTCCTGCTCCATGAGGCTTGACCCATAGTTTATTGGCCACCGCTGACACCACATCCCTACCTCTTACACGGACGACAATAGTGCGCCAACATGCTTGGAATTTTACCTTGTTCCGCTTCCGGAATACTTACTGTAAAATATTAACATATTGTATTTTCGATATTTTATTCAGTACAGCTTATTTCCCCTCGATCCCTGCGGATTTCGATAAGCAGCTTCTGCTGTTCGTAGCAGGATATTGTCCTGACCGTTCTCTCGTAGCAGTCCTTCCTCTCCTGCAGCGCGCATTCCACAATTCAGCCTGTTGACGCAGGAACGCATCAAGATTCACGTGGGTAGTGCAACTGACCTTTGCTGTCTGGGTAATGGTACGGATCATGACGCAATGACAACACAAACTCCAATGTCCTTGAATATATAATTTCCCTTACTTCACACAAATAGGACTGGTGCGGTTTTCTGATATAGTGCAACTTCTTTGCCGCTTGATGAATGAGTCCTAATGTGTATCGTGTTTCTGGCTATCGGCCAACACCCAGACTACCCATTGATTATTGCTGCAAACCGTGATGAGTATCATGATAGGCCATCTACAGGCATGGAGTTCTGGAAGGATCATCCGAAAATTCTGGCTGGAAGAGATCTGAGAGAGAACGGAACCTGGCTTGGGTTAACGCGCTCAGGATACTTTTGCACGGTAACCAACTATCCGGATACATCAATCCTCAATCAGGAATTGAATAGCCGTGGACAGTTGGTTAGACAATTCCTGATGGATGAGCCCCCGGCTTCCAAATCCCGCCAACACCTGACAAATATGGGCCAGACATATCGACCATTTAACCTGGTTTTTGGAAATTACAGGAATCTGTACACCTACAGCAACCGGGAACAGGAATTCACCCGACTTGATAAAGGTTATCACAGCATGTCCAATGGCCCGATGAATCAGACCTGGGAAAAAGTATCACATGGCATTAGAAAACTGACCGATTTGATTGCCCAGGGTGGAAAGATTGACTCACAAATTCTCACGGAATTCATGCAGGATCAATCATTACCCTGCCATGATTCTTCAAAATCCGGCACGGCTCCATATTTCTCTCCAATCTTCATTCGCGGAGACCATTATGGAACGCGAGCCACTACCTGTTTGCTGTTTAATGGAAAGGATGTCCATATCACGGAGTCCTGTTACGAACCTTCTGGAGAGATCGTCGGACAACGGAAATTCGCCTTTGGGCTAGCACATGTCGCATAATCCAAAAATTCTGGTGTTCAAGCACATGTCCTGCCAGAATCCCGGGATTTTCAGGGACTATGCATCGAATCGCAAGGTTCAATTTGAGGAGATTGATCTATACCGCGGAGATTCAATTCCTGATATTCGTAATTTCGATGCATTATGGGTTATGGGAGGAAGCATGGACGTTTGGCAAGAGGATGATTTTCCATGGCTGAAGCAGGAAAAAGTGGCCATTCGTGAGGCGCATGATCGGGGCATGCCTTTTTTCGGGATTTGCCTCGGACATCAGTTACTAGCTGATGCACTCGGTGGAGCGGCAACTCCATCCAAACAGGTTGAAATTGGCGCATTTCCGATTCAACCGACATCCGAGGGTGCTGAACATGGCCTCCTTGATGGGATTCCGTTGAATGTTCGATGGGCGAATGTGCATACTGTTGAAGTCACGACTCCTCCTGAAAACGCAACTATTCTGGCCAAGAGCCATGCTTGCTCAAATCATGCCATGGCCGTTGGGCATCATGCATATTCTGTCCAATTCCATCCCGAAGTCTGCAAATTTACCATGTCGGGATGGCTTTCAATACCCGGTATCGTTCCAAAAATTATTGACCTGCTGGGTGAGCAAGGCTTTCATGAGTTTATCCAGACGATAGAAATCAATCGAACACATACCGAGAAAGCGGCCGCTCGACTATTCGATAACTGGCTGTCTCTGGTTTTCTGAATTTTGCAGGATACTGAACGACCTGCCCATTTCAGATTTTCAGGACTATGCCATGGATGGGGTTGCCCGACCCTGATTTGTCTGCAAGCACATAATTTACCGAAAAAAGCGACTGGAATTTAAGGGTAGAAACCCTGAGGTGAGCCTTGGCGACTCATTCCAGACGCGCTGGGAAACATAATGACAAACCCATGAGGATCCTAATCCTTAAATAGGAATCGGTGTTAAGAGCAAATAGAACTGTCCGGTTTGGCAGCAAATGGATTATCCACTATTGACGACCACTCCCTCTGGGGGAGTGGCCGCGCGCAGTGGACATTGCGCGGAGCCATGTACATACTTTACCCCCCAGTTGCCCCTGGTTGTCGTAGCGTGCCAGTTCCCGTGATCCGCGATGGATCGACAGGGATTCTTCCGCATATTCCAGCACCTTGACCTTGACCTTGACGTAGTAGCGGCGGTATCGGTCTGCCGGGATCCGGAGTGTCAGGCCCTTGTACTGTACGCAGTTGTCCTGTCCGACCGTTCGTTCCCGGTGTTCACACAGGATGCCGTCGAGTACCGCAAGGTCCGGGCAGGGCACGAACGCGCAGCCCGGGGTGGTCGCATGAATGCGGCATTGAAGTTGGCCAGATAGTCATTGCGGAGATAGGCATTTCATCAGTCCGGTCTCCTGCAGCCATTTTGCCCACT
>JAJEAV010000058.1 GCA_022822625.1 Gammaproteobacteria bacterium
AGTTCGGATAGTCCAGATGGTACAGGGTATGACCGTCCTGCTCCTCCTCTTCCGTGATGGTCAGATACCCGGACTGGAACAGCAGTGCCTCGCTACTGAACGTATCCAGCTCGAATTTCGAAACCAGGGACGCGTCTACCACCCGGTCTTCCAGCTGCATGGGACTGACCCTCTTCTTCATCAACAACCGGTACAGGTAGCCTGGTCCACCGGACTGGAACCAGTGCTCCTGGAACTTGCGCCTCTTGAACAGGTGCAGAATGTCGTGCGGGTTGTAGAGCTTTTCCTCACCCAGCCAGTTGTAGCCATTGTACCATCTGCGAATCTCGTCCCGGTCCAGCCCTTCCAGCTCCGGGGCAAACACGGTATCCAGATCGTGATCCGTATATCCGCAGATGGTCGCAAGGGGAGGGTACAGGCTGATGTCATCAAGATTGTTGAGTCCCGACGAAAAACTGGTCTTCGAAAATATCGTGATGCCGGTCACGAAGACAAAGCGGATATGCTCTTCTGCATCCTTCAGGATGCTGTAAAGATTGCGTAGCTTATTCCTGTTTACCCTGGCCTTTTCACCATCCTCCAGCACGTTCAGGACCGGCCGGTCATATTCATCGACTAGTACCACCACCTGCCGACCGGTCGCTCGGTGAAGATGAGCCAGGATACTTCGAAGTCGATTGGGAGAGTCCGTTACCGGAGGCAGAGATTTCAGGTCAAATGCCTGCTCGATGTCGTATAACTGGTTCAGCACATTTTTCTCCAGGGACTCAGGCGTATCAACATCTCCACCGAAGCCTAGGCGGACTACGGGATGCTGGATCGACCAGTCCCAGTGCGGGTGAATGTCCAGACCTCGAAACAGGGGCTCGTTTCCCTCGAACAGTTCCTTCAGCGTACTGATCAGCATGCTCTTGCCGAAGCGACGGGGACGGGAGAGAAAGTAGAAATCCCCCTCTTCGATCATCTGGCGAATCAGGAGCGTCTTGTCGACATAGTAACAGCCCTTACCCCGAAGTCGACTAAACGTTTGAATACCAGTCGGCAGTGGACGGCGCTCTGTTCGGGTTTCTGCATTCATGGTTCGTCTATATTAACATAATGACATGGCCGGGTATCAAGCCTTGGAAATGATTCAGTAATTCCAATTATGGAAAACATTTTCGATCAAATCAGGATAATATATTAGTCTTATCGAAATGTTTTCCTTATCGGTTTCGACGCAGAACAATTTTTGACATTGTTCTGTCAAGAAGACAATGACAGGACAATCAGGAACACCCGTTCCGAATGACTGGGCTTGCTTCGTTTTCTTGCCCAGCAAGGCATCTAGAACAGTTTCCTAGTCTCAACAAAAAGATAAAATATCATAACAAAACAATATCCTATAAGATGCCATCAAAAAATAATTCCATAATTAGAATTGCTGTTGGACAAGGCCAGACCTTGCATTGCCCGATTTTGGCGTTTATGATGCGGGTCAGTTGAGATTGTCACCGTCAGATCCAAAAATGGTATTTCGAATCTCTGTCTGGACGATTGCCTTTATCCGGAGACGGGGGCGTGCTGTACTTCAGGCCGGGGCTGAGGGCCACAAAATACCAACAACTCGTGACATCATGTCGAATTGCTCAGCTCATTAACCAAAATGATGAATTAGATATGGCTAAAGTATTAATTTGCGGTGCAAACCGTGGCATCGGTCTTGAATTGTGTCGTCAGTACTCTTCAAGAGGGGACCAGGTTATTGCAACCTGCAGAAGCATGTCAGATGAACTGTCCGCACTGGATGTTCAAACAGTAACGGATTTCGATGTTGTGGGCGGCGAAAGTATCCATGCACTCCAGCAGCAAATGGACTTGGATGGTACCCGTATTGATATTCTGGTGCATAATGCCGGAATCCTGACCCATGAAAGTCTCGATAATATGGACTTTGAGGCAATTGAACGACAGTTTCATGTCAATACGATGGGCCCGTTGAGAATGGTCCACGGACTGTTGGACAGTCTTGCAGAAGGTGCCAAGATCGGACTTGTCAGCAGTCGCATGGGGTCCATGGGAGATAATGGATCTGGAGGCGGGTATGGATACCGAATTTCAAAGGCCGGACTTAATGCCTTTGCCGTGAGTCTTGCCCGTGACCTAGCAGAGAGAGGCATCGCGGTGGTAGTTTTGCATCCGGGGCTGGTTGCTACTCGAATGACCGGGGGAAATGGCATTTCACCAGCCAAGGCGGCAACTGGCTTGATTGGGCGCATGGACGAGCTGAGCCTGGAGCGAAGCGGCAAGTTCATGCATGCCGAGGGCTATGAATTGCCTTGGTAAACAGGCAAATGATTGGTGGACTGGGCAGTGTCTGAATTGAATGCAAATGAACTGTATGCTAGGCTCGATGAGAAACTTCGCGATATTGGCTGGTACTCGGGTGTCCCTGAGGCTCATGGCTTGTTAACCGGACTGGCTTGCCGCGGATTTCCCATTCAGCATATCAATAATAAAATGTACCTGTTTGAATTGGATTCCGAGCAGAACTCTGCATCGTTGCAAGCGTTGTATGAACTGGTTTTGCAGAATCTTGAATCCGATGATCCGGTGTTCGACCTAATGTTGCCCAGCGATGATGAACCCGCATTTCGGCGAGCGGATGAAATTGCAAATTGGTGTAGCGGGTTTGCACAGGGCTTCTGCCATGATGGTGACATATCGATGCTGCAAAAGACGGGTCCGGTGAAGGAAACGTTCGATGATGTTATGTCGATTGCCCGAATCCAGGCTGATTTGTCTGGTGACGAGACTGATAGGCAGAGGGAAGATCGCGCCTTGACTGAAATTGAACAGTATCTCAGGATAGGCATTCAGTTGATTTATGAAGAGATGGTGGCAAACCCCAATCCTAAAGAGATAGTCCCAAATGATTAACAGTGAGGTTCTGAAAAAAAGGCGTGAGGAGTTCATGGGCATGCTCCATGAAGGAATAGCGGTCGTGACGACATCCAAGCACCTGACTCGAAATCGCGATGTAATGTATCCGTTCCGGCCGGACAGCAATTTTTTCTATTTGACCGCCTTTCCGGAACCAGATGCGGCAGCCGTATTTGTTCCAGGCAGAAAAGAAGGGGAATATCTGTTGTTCTGTCGAGAGAAGAACCCGGAAATGGAGCGTTGGGATGGGCGTCGGGCCGGTCTGGAAGGTGCGGTGGAGGATTACGGTGCAGATCAGGCTTATCCAATTGAAAAACTTCAAGAGGTGCTGGTTGATCTTTTACCCGAGTATCAGAACGTATACTCTCAAATGGGTCAGGATTCCGACCTGGACAAGGAGATATTGTCGATTGTTTCCGATTTAAGAACCCAGTCTCGTCAGGGTACCAAAGTTCCTGCACAATTTGTGCATCTTGATCATATTCTCCATGAAATGCGCTTGATCAAGGATTCGGAAGAGATTCGCATCATGCGAAAGGCGGCCAAACTTGCCGCCAAGGGGCATATCAGGGCGATGCAGAGGACCCGTCCCGGCATGTATGAATACCAGGTTCAGGCTGAACTGGAATACGTGTTTTTGCAAGGCGGTGGCCTTTCTGTAGCTTATCCCTCTATTGTTGCGGGTGGGAGTAATGCCTGTATATTGCATTATATTGACAATGACAATCGTCTTGACGAAGGAGATCTTTTACTGATTGATGCAGGAGTCGAGATCGATTGTTATGCCTCCGACATTACCCGTACATTTCCAGTCAACGGCAAATTTTCCGGTGCGCAAAAAGATGTCTACGAGGTAGTCCTGAATGCCCAGATTGCGGCGATTGATGCGGTCAGGGTAGACCGGCCTGTTACCGAATATCACGACGTTGCGGTCAGGAAGTTGACCGAAGGCATGGTCGAAATTGGGTTGCTGAAAGGTGACCCGGAAGAACTGGTCGAAAAAGGAGAGTACCGCAAGTTCTACATGCATTTGACCGGTCACTGGCTGGGCATTGATGTGCATGATGTTGGAGATTACAGGATTGGCAAACAGGGGAGGTCTCTGGAGCCCGGAATGATTTTGACGGTTGAACCGGGCCTGTATATCGAGCCTTGTGCGGAGGTTGATGAGAAATGGCACAATATTGGCATACGCATTGAGGACGATGTACTTGTCAAACGAGGCGGACCTGAGGTCCTGACTGCAGATGTGCCCAAAAATGTTGATGATATCCAGGCACTCATGGCCGAATAGCTGATCGATTGGCATCAAAATCAAGACATTATGACATTGTCATTGCCGGTGGTGGTTTATGTGGTGCCAGTCTGGCCTGTGCCCTCGTAAAGTCGGGTAAACGCATACTGGTAGTTGAGTCTGTTGCATTCGATTCCGGTTTGCAGCCTACCTATGACGAAAGAACGGTTGCCTTGACCTATAGTTCACGGAATGTGTTCAGTGCTTTGGGGGTATGGGAGCAGATAGAAGAGAGGGGATCACAGCCAATCCATGATATTCACGTGTCCAATCGAGGTGGGTTCGGACAGGCGCATTTGTCTTGCCATGATGTGGGAACGGAAGCGCTTGGGTATGTGATTCCGGTCCGAAATATCGGTCGCGTGTTGTTGGAGACGTTGGCCCAGGGCGAGGGAACCGAATTGCTATGTCCGGCATCGGTGGTCAGTGCCAGAGTCAAGCAGGCTTGTTGCGAGATAGAAATTGCACATGATTCTGGAACACTCGGGGTTACTGCAGAATTACTGGTAATAGCCGATGGCGGTCGTTCACAACTTGCGGATAAACTCGGTTATATGGTCAATATAAAGTCTTATGAGCAGTCGGCTATTTTGTGTATTGTCAAGACAGACCGGCCTCATCAGGGGCGGGCATATGAGCGCTTTCTGGATGACGGGCCAGTCGCTTTATTGCCTCACCGCATTGATCAGGGGGCAGACCGGTCCGAGGCAAATGGTTCACATTTTGCAATGGTCTGGACAACCCGCAACACAGAGGTCAATCAACGACTGACTCTGGATGACAAGAAGTTTGCCGACTTGCTGCAGTACATGTTCGGGGACCGTGCCGGGAGCTTTTCCGACCCGTCATCCCGCAAGAGTTATCCCTTGAATCGAATTCACGTTGACCGTCCAGCGCTCAAGCGGTCGGTATTACTGGGAAATGCGGCTCATACCGTACACCCGGTTGCTGGACAGGGGTTTAATCTCGGGTTAAGAGATGTGGCCTGTCTGGTCCATCTGATTTTGGAATCCGGTCTGGCCCTCGGCAGTATGGAAATGGCTCGAGAGTATGTTTCCCTTCGCAGGCAGGATTCCAGGGCGGTTGAAGGTTTTACGCATACATTGATCCGGACATTTTCGAATTCCATTACTCCTGTTTCCTGGATTCGAAATGCCGGCTTGCTGGTGATTGAGCATTTTCCGCCCGCAAAACGAATGCTGCTCAAGGCAACCATGGGACTCAATGCATCTCCCCAGAAACTGACTTCGGGCATCCCGACTCACTAATGGTGTTCAAGCACAAGGAAGAGGTGTTTGATGTTGCCATATCCGGTGGCGGAATTGCGGGTGGCACCTTGGCTGGTTTGTTGGGTCTTCAGGGATTCAATGTCTGTCTGATTAGTGCAGGGTCTAAGCCCCAGTGGGACCCGAATCAACATCATCCTCGTGTGAATGCAGTTAATCATGCATCAATTCGTATTTTCAAGCACATTGGGGTTTGGGAAGATATCCGAAACAAGCGAGTAAACCCCTATTACCAAATGCACGTATGGGAGAGCGATACCAGGGGTGCTATTGAATTTGATGCAAAGGAGATGCGGGTTCCCCATCTTGGAGCCATCATCGAAAGTACGGTTCTTACCTCATCGTTATTTGATTTATTGGCACGGCAACCGAATGTCTCCGTCATTGAGAAGTCACGGCTCGAAGGTTTTCTGGTCAACGATGTCAATCTTGCCTTGCATACCGACTCTGGGCATGAGGTCCGATGTCGGCTATTGGTCGGTGCGGAGGGTGCTGACTCAATCAGCCGTTCACTCTCGAACATTGGGAAAAGGGAATATGCATCTGGACAACAGGCAATTGTTGCAGAGGTGTTGACAGATAATCACGATGGTCATACCGCATGGCAGGTTTTTTTGCCGAACGGGGTTGCTGCACTGCTTCCTCTTGAAGAGGGGAAGTACTCGCTGGTCTGGTCATGTGATGATGAGTATTACCATACCTTGATGGCACTTGATGATACGGAATTTTGCGAGACCTTGACTACGAGCTTTGAGGGACGAGTGGGTAGAATTACAGGCGTGGGAAAACGTTATTCGTTTGTGCTCAGGCAACATCAAGCGGAATCCTATATTGCCAGGCGGGTTGCCTTGATTGGTGATGCAGCCCATTCCATTCTCCCTTTGGCTGGGCTCGGTGCCAATATGGGGCTTCTGGATGCTGCATCCCTGTCCCAGGTGCTTGGCGAATCCAGACAGCATGGACGGGATGTTGATTCATATACGGTACTCCGGCGCTATGAGCGCTGGCGCAAAGGAGACAATGCCCTGGTCTTGGACTCCATGCGTGGGTTCCAGCTCCTGTTTGGCAGCCGCATTCAGGGAAGTCGTGTAATCGGTGGTGCTGGCTTGAAGCTCGTGAACCACCTAAATCCGGTCAAGAAGGCGCTCGCGGGGTTTGCCATGGGAGATATTGGAGATCTTCCGTTGATTTGCTCGGCATCAATAAATGCTGACATATAATTCCTTATCCGCCTCTAATCGGTTGTTCAATACCGATAGGTCATGAAATTTCCACCGTACACAATATTCAGCTAGATTCTCATGCGTACCTTGATTACAGGCTCAATTGCATACGATACGATTCTGG
The DNA here is from genome assembly GCA_022822625.1 of Gammaproteobacteria bacterium. Classification (GTDB taxonomy): domain Bacteria; phylum Pseudomonadota; class Gammaproteobacteria; order Arenicellales; family Poriferihabitantaceae; genus Poriferihabitans. The sequence goes on from JAJEAV010000058.1 coordinate 6,850, forward strand.
TTTTTGGCGATCGCTTTGCCAATCATATATTGCCAGATCAGGTTCACATCATTAATTTGAGTCTTACAACTGAGGGCATGAGAAGAGATTTCGGAGGTTGTTGCGGCAATATTGCCTACAATCTCAATTTGCTGGGAGGGAATGCCATACCCATGGGAACGGTTGGTGAGGACTTTGCTCCCTATCGTGACTGGATGCATTCGAACGGCATTGATACAACACACGTTATTGAAGTGGAAGAAGCCTATACGGCTCAGGCATTTGTAACCACGGATATTGACAATAACCAGATTACCGCATTTCATCCGGGTGCGATGACTGATGCATCAATGGTCGAAGCCCATGAGGCTGAAGACATTGAACTTGCCATTGTGGCCCCGAACGACAAACAGGCCATGGTTCATCATGTATACCATCTTCGTGATTCCGGCATCCCGTTTATTTTTGATCCGGGACAGTCGCTTCCGGTATTTACTGGAGATGAACTGATCGAGTTGATCTCCAGTGCAAATTATGTTTGTGTCAACGATTATGAATGCAGGTTGATTTCAGACAAGACCGGATTTTCCCTGGCATCCATTCAGGAAATGGCTGGAATATTGATCGTTACTCGTGGTGCAGAAGGATCCGATGTCTATCTGGACGGTCAGGAAATTCATGTCCAAACCGTGAAGGTCTCGGAGGTGGTTGACCCTACGGGGTGTGGTGATGCGTATCGATCGGGGCTGTTGTATGGTTTGGCCAATCAACTGGACTGGGAAACCTCCGCACAGCTTGGTTCCTTGATGGGTGGCATCAAGATCGAACATTCGGGGACCCAGAATCATTCGCCTACGCTTGAGGAGATAGAAGGGCGGTTTCTTGACAGTTTCGGAAAATCAATTTCACTGTCATGATGGTGAAGGTGCCGACAAGGAATTGCTCGATATGGAGCAGGTGGAATCCGGCAAAACATGAAAAAGTGCCTGAAAGAATGGTATTATCCGGACATCAGCGGTCTATTCACCAGAATCAAAATAGCACGAACAGCTCTTGGTTCGTTAACGGGAATTCTGAGCCTCAGGACGGTCTGCACTATGCTAACCGATGGCAGGCATTCCGGCCAGCTCGGGGTCTTGGTACGGAACGATTCCGTGTTTCGCTTGGAAACGAATTGAAAACAGCCAAATGAATGATAGCGAGTTTGCTCGACAGGTTTAGCGGGTTAACTCAACCGTAACAATAATTGAGGACAATTCATTGTCGGACGATAGCATTGAGAAACTTGAAAAACGTATTCTTGATTTGATCGGTATTTGCGAGAAGATTAACAAGGATAACGATTTATTGAAGAGCGACCAGAAGAAACTGAGGGCAGACTTTTTGGAGCAGCGGGAGAAAAACAAGATGGCCAGAGAAAAAATCGAGGCCATTCTTGCAAGGCTTGAGTCGAGTGCATCTTGATCAAGAAAGTTGTTCACTTATTCAGGAATAGATAGAAACAAAGATGAACAAAGTCAAGAAGTCCGTCAAAGTCAGCATCATGAAACAGCAATATTCGGTTTCATGTGAAGAAGAAAAAGTGGAAAATCTACTATCTGCAGCACACCATCTTAATCGAGAAATGCAAAGCATTTCGGAAGGAGGAAAGGTTTTGGGTCTTGACCGCTGTGCGATCGTGGCGGGCTTGAACATCAGCAACGAATTGCTTGAGCTGAAAAAGAAATTGGAGGTTCATGAGGCCACGATAACTCGACTGAATTCGCTGAACGAACAGCTCGATAAATTTGTGGACGATCTGAAGAGCACTTGATCGTTCATTAGAACCGTCTCCTGACCAGCAATTCTAATTATGGGAGATATTTCCCGGTTGTTGTCTGTATACTGTTGTTTTCCAGTGATGTTTTCTTTCCCTGTTCGGGCATGAAACAATTTTCACGTGGTCTGTCGGTCCGGCAATCGGAATCCGTCTGGCCATTGCGGGTGATCTTTCCCGACTTTTTCATCGCCAGCCGCTTGACCTTGTAGCTGGGATTTGCCATGGTCGGAGTGAATGTAGCCATTACGGAACCTGGCAATGGGTCATCCGATATTCGGATCCAAAGCGACTGCGGGACTGTGTCAGGCGATCATTGCCCTGATGCCACCCCATAATGTCCATGTCGAGTCGCATCCGGGAAGCGGTGCCATCATGAAGCGCAAGCCGCCGGCGATGCGCAATATCGGCATTGACCAGGACTGGCGTTCGATCAAGGCTTTCCGAGCCAACCATCCGGTCAAGCTGGTACATGGTTGCTGTCACCGGTTCCTGTCGACGTTCGAAGCGGACTGGGACACTCTCGTGTATGCGGACCCGCCGTATCTCGCAAGCACCCGCAAGGCCCGGATCGCTACCGGTACCGCTACGACTACGAGGAGCAGGGCCATCGCGAGC
>JAJEAV010000086.1 GCA_022822625.1 Gammaproteobacteria bacterium
GGAATCATCCAGATATCATCGCCGATTGGAAATTCTCTTTCACCGCCGTAAACAATGAATTTATGCGTTGCACCGATTTCCTCGAATATTCGCTTGATGTGCTTGCCGAGTCTGGGTGCGACACCATACTTGATCTCAATCCCCCAGACTTGTACGTTCGGCTTGATTCAAGATTAGAAGCCAGATTGTTCGTGTTTATTGTTTCTCCCTGAAGGTGTGCCAGCATTGTCCAGAGAGTACGCAATTTCCGTGCAGATACAGCAAATCCAGTTTGTGGAACATCACGTTCGAGATAGGTACGTATAAGATCTTCAAGCCACTCCATGGCACCTTCGTCATCCCGGGCTAGATAGCTTCTTGGATATCCTCCTCGAAACCAGAGGTCATTTATGTCTTGTTGACCGGATTCGAGTTCCAGTACATTCAGTCCGGTCATTTCGATATAACTAATGCGGCCTGCCAGGCTCTCGGAGGACTGCTGAAGCAGGTTCATTGACGCGGGTCCCAAAATGAGAAACTGCCCTGTATCACGACCTTCCTGGCGACTGGAATCAATTAATCCGCGTAATACCGGAAACAAGTCAGGCACTCGCTGAATTTCGTCAAGCACGACCAGCCTGCCCCTCTCGGATCTCAGGTAGGTTTTTGGGTCCTGCAACAAGAGAACTTCTTCTGAATCTTCCAAATCCAGATAAGTTGATCTCATGTCTTTTGCGACAACCCTGGAAAGCGTGGGGGCGCCAAGCAATGCCACGGCAGAGTTGCGGCTGATACTCTTTCGCAATCTTTGCAGTATCCCGATTCCGGATTGGTATGTTGCAGGTTTGGTTTCAAGGATATAATCAGGGCTGTTGCATTCAGTTTTTGCCAAGAACAAAGCCGATGACTTCGATTACAGACCGTCTTGCCACTGGGAAGCTATTACTGCTTGATGGTGGTGTCAGTACCGAAATTCAAAAACGCGGTGTTGCGTTGGATGGGAATGTATGGAGCGGGTTGACCACAAAGAACAACCCTGATGAAGTACGAAGCGTCCATGAAGCATATATTCGGGCCGGGTCCGAAGTGATTACGGCGAATACGTACTCAACGGCCAGACATGTTCTCGAAAGCATCATGCTGGGACATGAAGCCAAGATGCTTAATTTCAAGTCGGTTCTGCTGGCCAGAGAGGCTCGTGATCGAGCCGCTAAGGACGAGGTCTGGATTGCCGGTTCCATGTCCAGTATGCCGCCACTGACCCAGAACCACCAGTCGGTAATTGACAAGCGTGCTGAAGCAAGTTATCAGGAGCAGGCCGAAGTACTGGTTGAGGCTGGGGTTGATCTGATTATCTGCGAAATGATGCGTGACTTTGAGAATGCGGAAATCGTGATCAAGGCAGCATTGGCTACCGATATTCCGGTGTGGGTAGGATACAGTGCGATTGTTGATCAAAGCGGCAAGGATGTGCGGGGCTTGAGCTGGCTGCATGCCAGCGAGCTGGATACGCGGCATGACTTTGCAGGCATGCTTGAAGCTCTGACTCCACTCGGTGGACAGGTTGCAGGCATCATGCATACCAATCTGGATGACATGAATCCAGCACTGGAGGTGCTGGATCAACACTGGTCCGGGCCCAAGATGGCCTATGCAGAAACCGGTGAGCTGCGGCCACCGGACTGGATGTTTGACGATGCGGTATCACCCGCGGCTTACCTGGAATCGGTGCGGGGCTGGGTGGAGCGGCACAATGTCCGGATTATTGGTGGCTGTTGTGGGACGGGTCCCGAGCATATTCGTATCCTGAAAGAACGTCTCGTCTAGAGAAACCGTCAAGAGCTGTCGGAAAAGCCTGTCCTGTTTCCGGCTTGCTGAAAGAGCATTTCCAATGACTGTTGATCATATGCGGACATGTTTCAGGTCATGCTGGAGACGAAGCTAATAACCAGGGTCAGGGTTGCGATGCTGAAGACGGTTGAGAACAGGATGCTGGATGATACCCGATGCGGGGCAACCTTGTAGTGTTCGGCAAGAATGTAGATATTGCCGGCAACCGGCATGGCTGATGAGGCGATCACGATTGCCGCAAGAAACGGGTCTACCTCAAAAACCCAGAGAGTGGCGATAACAACGAAGATAGGATGAAGGACGAGTTTTGCGAAGGAGATCCAGCCAGCTACACTGACTCTTTCGGCAGTTTTTGCAACCAGTGACCCGCCAATTGCAAACAGTGCACAAGGAGTAGCTGCTGCGCCCAGCAAATCCAGAAAATTCGCCATGGGGCCAGGCTTGGGCAATCCAAGCAAGGACCAGAGCAAACCGAATACCATGGCGAGGATCATGGGGTTTTTGAGAAGTCCCCTGCTAATCGTCACAAATACCAGCGGTGAGAGACGGCCGTCCCGGTTCGCCGAGATGATGGCGACGACCAGGCTCCCAAACAGTACCAGGTCCACCGAGAGAGTGAGCATGACGGGTGCGGCTGCGCGGTCGCCAAACATCAATACCAGCACGGGTAGTCCCAGAAAACCGGTATTTCCGATCACGCCACATTGAGCCTCGATGGCAGACTCTTCGACATTACAGCCTCGAAGTCGACCGATCAGGGTCATGAGGCAGTAAAGAACCAGACTGGCTGACGAATAAGCGAGCACCAGTTGGCGATCGAAGATATGGCTGATGGGGAGGTCCGAGGCAAAATCAAACAACATCGCACTCAAGGCAAAATAGAATACGAAGCGAGTCAGGTTAGCGATTGCGGTGTCGGACAAAAGTCCGGTCCGGACTGCGATGTAACCGCAGCCCAGCAAGGCAAAAAAGGGTAGCAGTTGGAGGAATATATCGGTCAAGGTACTATGCAGGGGTTTCTCGACCCGGGCCTGGAACAGTTGGCGAGTTGTTCAGATCAGTAGATGCTGAAGCAGGGCTTGTTCCGTTCCTGGTAGCCGGTCTGTCACTCAATGCTGGAGCAATAACGTGAAAACGGACTATTCGGATTTCGGTTTATTTTTCATGTCGTTTGCCGTGGTCCCTCTGGCAGTACCGTCTGCATATCGCCGGTAAGCCTGAATATGATAGGCATCATCGTGTGCCGTTTGTTGTGAACTGGCTCTCTCCTTCATGGCAGCAAGCCATTCAAGCAGTCTGGTGCAGGATTGGGGGATTTCGATGTTGCGGTAGGTTTTGAGGACGCCAATGCGCTCGAAATGTGGATAGATTGCGATGTCGACGAGCGAGATTTCCCTGCCGAACCAGAATGGTCCGTCCCGCTTGTCCCGTAATCCATCATTTTCGAAGAACATGAGATGAGTGATGATGTCGTCGGTTAACTGTTGTTGTCGAGCGGGCTCCTGTTCGAGCAGTACCCGGTAGAAGGTCGGGACGAATTTTACGTTGTCAAAATCAATCCAGATGCGGGCGAAGGCGCGCTCGGAGGGCTGTTTAGGCAGGAGGGCGGGATCTGGATACATGTCCTCGAGATATTCGTTGATGATTGAGGACTCATACAGTTTCAGTTCGTCGTGCTGCAAGACTGGCACTTTACTGTATGGAGAGATTTCCTCGAACCACGCAGGCTTGTTTCCAAGGTCGATTTCGATGACTTCGAAATCAAGAGATTTCTCAAGCAGGCACATGTGTGTGCGCTGTGCATAGGGGCATACTTCAGATTGGATCAGGCGTAATTTACTCATGACAATAGTTGGTAAAAAATTGTGTGGAGACTACTTCACGAAATACGACAAAACAGTTCTGCAACACGGAATGATTAATGGAAAGGCCGGGTCTAGGTTCTGCACTATTCTATACGCTTATGTGTTTTGTTCCATGTTCTTCAGTACTCCATAGTAGCAGGAAGAATCGTTGTTGAGAGTTAATCTCATGGTAGTAAAGGAATAACAGAAAAAGCTGAACTTTGTTCTTTTGTCCTGATATGCTCAAGGGTATGAACAGAGATGATCAATCCGTCAAGCCCTATCCTCCGGCGCTGAATCTGCGTCTGGTCGGGCATGATGAAATAGCGCGATACGATGCCCTGATGGCACTGCCTCCACCTGATTGCCACCTGATTCGGGCTTGACCGGCTAGCCAGCCATCCTTCCCTGTCGATGGCGTCTTGCGGATGCCAGGTATCCGCCCGGGCCGAACCTGAAAATCTGGAAAAATATCCGGTATAATCCCCAAAACAACCGGATTCACGGACAATCCATGACCCGAATCCAGTACCTGTACCGCATGTCAAACGGAAAAAAACTAGAATTGATTCGTCTTGATCCAACTGAACATGGACCAGAATCCCAAGAGAGAGGTGCGGTAGAATTGATTACATATATCCTGAATAACCGTTGCGTCAGAATTCAGAAATTCATCGCTTTCTGCCTAAATTCTGTGTCGGCAGGAAAACTGGAAACAACCAATAATCTCTGGAGATTCACTACATGGCTCGAAAACTCGACCTAGACATGTTGCTGAGCGGTTGCTCAGACAGATCCTTCGACGATGGCATACGGATCGATACGGAACTCGTACCACTCGGAGACATTGGCGGCCCTGTCAAGCCCGCGGTCTACGAAGGCGGGAACTACCAGCAGGATTGTCGGTGGGCCAACCCCAATGATGAAGATCCCACGCCCGTCATCGTGATCGACAACGTGCCGTCACAGGCGAACCGCCTGGAGGAGGCTTTGCGGCTACATCGGGAGACAATATCGATACCGGAGTTCGTGCTTGATCTTTCGGGCTTGCCGCATCTTCCGGCGCATCTTCCAAGGCGACTGTCGAGCCTGCAATTCCCGCACCGCAACGGTGATGCCTATCTCCGTGATGCCATATTGGATGGCAAGGATGATGGCAAGGATTTCATCAAATCCGATCTTGGCCGTTCGATTTTCGATGCCACTGCCCAGACCTGCGGCCCTTTGGTCGCATGGTTCCCCCAAGCCCTTCTCTATGGTTTTTGGCAATCGCACCTCGGCAAGAAACAGGCGAATACCAAACATGCCCGTGCCTGGGTCTCCGAAATCATAGGCTGGCAGCCAGCATCAACAGACACAAGGGTGCTCGGAGTGAAAGGAGATCCGCTGAATCTGAGCGTCACGGAAAGTGTTTCGTCAGACAAGCAGGATCGGACGAAATGGGATTTCAAAGACAATGCAAACACGTCTGGTGAGAAACAGGAGAAGTTGTCTGAGATCGGCCATGGGCAGGTTCCTTTCACCGGTAGCGATGCCGCCCTGGCGGCCGTCTCTTTCTCCCGCATCACCCAGCGTGCAACGCTGTCCTTCGCCCAACTTCGCAGGATCAGTCTGGGGCGTGAAGCGTCCGAGGATGCGGATACGGCCATGCGGGTTCTGCTTGTAGCTCTTGGTTTACACGCCCACCATCTTGCTTTCGGGCGAGGGTTCGCCCTTCGTTCAGGCGCGGAACTGAGGCCTTCCGCGGCTGTCCTGACCTGGCTTGGTGCAGCAGGTGGAGACGATGAGTGCGAGTTCGGGGATGCCGAATCCAGCCGGGCACTTCTCGATTCTGCCCGGTCGCATGCCAAGGATGCCGGCGTTCCGCTGGATGGCTGGGGGGAATCACCCACCATTCTGTTGCCGAAAAAGAACCTGAGGGATGCCATCCTGAAGACATGGCCGGAGCTTTCTGACTGATGCTGGCGGTATCGGTGGATTTCCTGCATGGGACTTTCCGCGGCGACCCCGAAGGGATAGCGAATACAGGGAAGCAGTTCCGCGAAGAGTGGCCGCCTTCCGTCTCCAGGCTGTTCGCCGCCTTGGTTGCGGCGGATGGCACCCGGGAGCAATGCCGTTTCACGGACGGGTCCGAACTTCTATGGTTCGAACAACTGCCCCCTCCCGTCATTCACGCCAACCCTGACAGGTCCCCTGTCCAGCTCAATTCCCGCTACGTCGTCAGACACTCCAAGAATATTGACCAGAGTACACATCAGGAATATGTCGCCCGATCCGGCGCCCTCAGCCGTCCAGGTATCCGGGTTGCCTTGCGCGAACCCCGTGTCCTCTATCGGTGGGACGTGAAACCGCCATCTGTTGAAATGCTCGAAGCGTTGCAGTTGCGCGCCGCACGGGTCGGTTATCTCGGCACGTCGGATTCTCCGGTACGATTGTGGATCACGACACAGGCACCCGAATCGGATTATCCGGAACAGGCATTCTTTCCGGATGAGCAGGGGGATACTGCGATCAGAGTTCCTCGTCCAGGTGATGTGGGGATCTTGGACAAAATGTACGACCAGTGGTACAAGTATGGCGCCTCTGTGACGCGGCAGCAGTTCCCGGCTCTGCGGCATGAAGCACGCTATCGCCGCCCCGGCCATCGCCATCCCGTGCAGGACCCGCAAGGTGAGGTGGTGGCCTGGCTCCGTCTTGGCAAATCACTCCCGGGCCGCCGCATTGGTGCCCTGACCTCATGTTTCAAGGAGGCGATACTAAGCCAGTACCAAAGTATCCACGGCGAACCGCCCCGGATACTTCACGGCCACGGCTTCAGCGGACAGGGTTACGAGATCGCCAGATACCTTGCCCTTCCGGATGTTGGCTCCCAGTATTCACGCGGCCGGATTCATGGGCTTGCTCTCTGGTTGCCGCCAGAGTCCGATGCCGTCACCCGGCAAAAGGTGCGGGATGCCGCTTTCGCGATCCGTCGACTCGTTGCATCCAACATTGAGGTCGATGTCTCTCCCCGGGACGAAGCGGAGGATCGCCCGTTAGCGGCCAATCCGAAACGGTGGAATTACCAGTCTAGGGGATGGGTAACCGCGGTACCGGCCATACATGAGCGGCATCGCGCCCTTGACCTCTCCGAACTTACCCGATGGTGCCTGCATGCGGGATTGCCGGAGCCGGTTTCATTCCGTTCGACCCGTACACCGCTCGTGTCGGGCGCACTGGACCTAGCACCTGTGGAGGTGAACCGGCCGGGAAGGCCTGGTCTCCCCTATTCCCATGTAGAGCTTTTCTTTGCTGAACCCGTTGCCGGTCCGGTTGTGATCGGTTCCGGCCGACAACGGGGATTCGGACTCTGCGTTCCGGCTCCAGCAACGACCAGTTGATGACAACATCCATGCCCACCTTCCCGGAATTCTACCGGGCAGTCAATGGCCGCGATCCCTTTCCGTGGCAACAACGCCTTGCTGATCAGATTGCCAGAGCGGAACAGTGGCCAGGAGAAATCGGAGTTCCGACCGGGCTTGGCAAAACAGCATGTCTGGAAATCGCAGTCTGGTGGCTTGCTTCCCAAGCAGACCGTGAGCCGGTTGACAGAACCGCTCCGACACGAATCTGGTGGGTGGTCAATCGACGATTGCTGGTGGACTCCACCACGGAACAGGCCAAGAAACTCGCTAACCTGCTTAACGGATGTGATTCGGCAAGATCCTCAAGCCGTAATCAACCCGTCCTTGCCGTGGCTGGCCAATTACGTAGACTCTGCGTCGATCCGGAAGTGCCGCCCCTCGAAGTGATTTCGTTGCGCGGAGGCATTACCTCACGGACACCTCTAGACCCGTCGCAACCTGCAGTGATCTTGTGTACGCTCCCAATGTACGGTTCACGGTTGCTGTTCCGGGGCTACGGTTCCAACCTTCGTCCCGTGGATGCCGCCATGGCCGGAACCGACTGCCTAGTGCTACTTGACGAGGCGCACCTTGCGCCTCACTTGAACTCCCTTGTCGACGCCTTGGCCGATTGTGTACCCGATTCTCAACCACCCATTAACGGCCCGCGTTCGACGGCAACGTTGGTAGCGCTGACCGCCACCGGCGATCCCGACTCGAAAAAACGGTTCGATCTGGACCACACTGATTATGCCCATGCAGAAGTTCGAAAACGCCTGGATGCGGTCAAACCCATGGAGTTGCGTAACGGGAAGTCGGGGGATTCCGTCCGCCAACTGACCGATGCGACGCTTGATCTCATGCGTCGGGCACGTTCGCCTGGTACATTCCTAGTGTTTGTGAATACACCGAAAAACGCCAGAGGGGTTTTCGATCGACTCCTGAAGGAGACGGCAGACATGAAGCTCGAGGCGGATCTCCTGCTACTGACCGGTCTAAACAGAGAACGGGAAGCAAACCGGATCAGATCACAAATCCTCAATCCTGATGATGGAATGGCCTCAATGCGGCCCAAACAGGAGAACAGGCCCTGCCATCTTGTCGTCGTCGCCACCCAGACACTGGAAGTCGGTGCGGATATTGATGCCGAATACCTTGTGACCGAGGCCTGTGGTGTCCGCGCACTCACGCAACGCCTGGGCAGGCTGAATCGGCTCGGCAGGTACAGTCACGCATGCGCCGTATATGTCCACATGCCTCCGCAGAAACCTAAGGAGAGTGCCAGCAAAGTTGAGAATTGGCCTGTATACGGCAACGAGCCTGCTACGGTGCTCGAACGGCTAGAGGAAGCCCGACAAGATTCCGATGAAAGGGTCAATCTATCCCCGAGGCTGGTGGCCGGAATTCTCGGTCCACCGGGGGATGAACTCGGATGGGCTCCAGAGGTTCTTCCGGGTATTCTGTGGGAGTGGATCAAGACCACCACGCCACCTGTGGGAGAAGCGCCTGTGGAACCGTACTTCAACGGTATTGCAAGCCCCCGGTACACCGTCTCAGTGATCTGGCGAACATATTTGCCACAGGCCGATGAACGGTTATGGCCACGGGCGACGGATCGAGAAGCGGTTGATATATCCATCAGGGAGTTCAAGGAAGCGCTGGGCGATGAGGTTACGGATATTTACCGGCTTTCCAGCGACGGGGTGACATCGGAAGAGGTTTCCGTCACCGACCTCCGCCCCGGCGACAGAATCGTACTTCCCACTGACCGCGGTCTCCTTGACGAATTTGGATGGAATGCCGCCTCGACTGATCCGGTGGTGGATATGTCCCTTGCCCAAAACGGCCTTCCCTTGGATCCGAAGGCGATCATGAGACTATGCGGTATCGACCTCGCCGGCCCTATCCGCAAAGCACTCGGCAACGACGTCGATGACATAGATGAGATTGATAACGATGAACGGGAATTGGCGATCAATGAAATCGTCAACGCGATTCAGAGTGCTGACCCACCACCGGGATGGGGACTGGATGAATGGGCCGAATTCACGGGCTCACTGAAATCCTGGATCGTGAAGGCCCGCAAGGAAGTGCCGAGACTGGGAGTCATCAATCCGAGGCGCGAAGCACGCATTGATGAATTCGACGAAATGTCACTCGGCAGCCTGGCCACGCTGGACGGTCATGGGCAGGCGGTTGGCAGGCGGGCAAAGATGGTAGCTGAACATGTCGGCCTATCTACCCGTTTGGTCGAAGTGATCGAACTTGCGGGAAAGCTGCACGATATCGGCAAGGCCGACCGACGTTTCCAGCTATGGCTTGATCCAGAGGGCAAGGGTGGAACGGAAATGGCGAAATCAGATACACCGCGCCATCTATGGGATGCAATGCGAGTAACTGCCGGATGGCCGCGTGGAGGGCGCCACGAGGATCTATCGGCCAGGTTGGTGTGCGCATGGTTGAAGGAGCAACCCGATTGGGGAACCGATATTGAACGGGACTTGTTGATTCATCTCGTTATCAGCCATCATGGTAAGGGCAGACCCCTGGTGCCGCCAGTACAGGATGGCACCAGGGAAACCGTGCGAAGTCGAATTTCAGGGACCAGTGTTGAGGCCCCTGCCGACCTCTCCGAAGTCGATTGGGGCCAAGCGGTACGGTTCAGGAGACTCAACAACCACTTCGGCCCGTGGGGGCTGGCACTTCTGGAGGCGATCGTCAGGAGATCCGATCATGCTGTTTCGGCCGAAGGAGTCTCAGATCAGGAGAAACATTGATGGGAGAAGTCATTTGCAGGGGAATACCGGCCTGTTGGATCAATGGCTGGCTCGCTGCAGTCGGAGCCACGGTTCTCGATTCCCGTATCCGCCTTCACTGGACTGATCATGACAGTTTGGCGGTTCTTTCTGCGGATGACTGCGATCCGGTTGTTGCTCTTGTCGAGTCCTGGCCAAACGAGAAGTTTTTGGACGACCTGCCGTTATCAGCTTACTGGAGGAATGCAGGAGTAATTGAACGACGTGTCAAGCTGGCCTCATTCAGGGCACGGGCACAGTCAGCAAGAGGACACCCTCAATCATGGACCCTGTCGTCTACAATAACCGATTTGTGTGTCGATGAGAAAGATGAGGTCGCACATGCACCGTTCGATCCTCCAGGTCCCGGCACCATTAAATGGTTGCACTACAGGCTGTTGAAAATCCACCAGCATGTCTCAAAACCTACCGCAGAACGGATTCGGGTTTCGTTGACAGGCGAGGCGACGAGGGTCCAGGGCAATGGGCTTGGTTTCGACCAAGCGAGAATTGGGTCGCAGGCGGATAAAACCAAGCCATGGGTAGATCCTGTTGTGGAAGTCTTGGCTTTTTTCGGTCTCGCCCTCCTGCCCATGCGCGGTCGTGGTGTTAGTGGTCTTCAGGGCATCCAATTTGGCAATGCGCGCCAGAGGGGGTGGAGGTCACCAGATGAACGGAGATCCATGCACTTTTACTGGCCGGCCTGGAGGCAACCGCTTGATTTCGAAGGTATTGATGCACTACTGGATCTTTGGGACCCAGTCAAGCAAACCCAATGGCCAATAATCGGTGTCAGAGCTGGCTGGAGAACCGCCGCATTCGAGACAGACAGTCCCAGAGACCCGACACGTGCCTACGGAGCAGAGCGATTGTGAATATCGAACCTGTAGTTCCGATTTCCGCCATTGAGCACTACGCCTATTGTCCTAGGCAATGCGCGCTGATTCACTGTGACGGTATCTGGAGCGACAACGAACATACAGTGAAGGGAACACGAGCACACCGTCGAGTTGATAGCGGGACACATCGCCGTGAACGGGGGCGCATGGTACTTCGCAGCATACCGCTCTGGTCGGAGGATCTAGGATTGTCCGGACGTGCAGATGCAATCGAGGTCGACGATGATGGGATGTGGCCTGTCGAATATAAGTCAGGTGTGCGGCATGGCAATTCGGCCGACCTGCAGTTATGCGCCCAAGCCCTTTGCCTTGAAGAGATGCTCGGCATCAAGATTCCAAATGGATTCGTGTGGTACGGCGGGCCGAAGCGCCGCATGCACGTCGAATTCACTGAAGATCTTCGCAGTGAAGTGTTCGGAATCATCGAAATGATCCGAAAGCAGTTTCTGACGGGAAAACTACCCGAAGCAGTGGACGATGAACGTTGCGGCCCCTGCCAGTTGCTACATTATTGCCTTCCCCATCTTTCCAGATCGCCACGGAAGGTGTACCGATATCTGGATGAAGTGGTCTTTGGATGAGATATCTGAACACGGTCTACGTTCGCAACCACCGGGCCCGGGTGAAAACCCGAACCGGTTCTTTGTTGGTGTCATCACCTGAAGGAAGTCAACGTATACCGCTTGAAGCCATTGACGCCTTGGTTCTGTTGGGCGGCGCTCAGGTCACAACGCAGGCATTGGATGCCTGTGTGCGCCGAGGCGTACGTGTGTCCGCACTGAACACGGGCGGCTCCGTTCGGTTCACCGTCAACGGAAAAACAGGGGGAAACGTACATCTGCGCAGTGCATTGTTTCAGGCATCCATGGACACGGAACGATCATTGACGCTGGCCAAGGCGATCATTGCTGCAAAGCTGCAAAACAGCGGGATCGTTGTTGGACGTTGGTCACGGGATGAACAAAATCCGGGAATCAGTGAACAGTTGGTAAGTCGCGGTGAGCAAATTCGGCAACGGATTTCCCGACTTGCCAGCGCCGAAACGGGCGACCATGTCCGTGGCATTGAGGGTGACGCCGCGAGAATCTATTTCCGCGCAGTGGGGGAAGTGCTCTCATCAGGTCCACTTCAATTTTCAGCAAGAACCAGAAGGCCGCCTAGAGATCCGGTCAACGCCATGCTAGGGTTCTGTTACGGGCTACTGGTGACCGAGTGCATCGGTGCCCTGGAAAGTGTGGGTCTTGACTACCAGATGGGGTTTTTTCATCGTCCCCGCTCAGGCCGCCCCTCCCTAGCGCTTGACCTCGCTGAAGAATTTCGGGCTCTGATCGACCGGTTTGTAGTAACATTGGTGCGTCGGAGACAACTGAATCCAGACAATTTCGATCACACGCCGGGAGGAGGCGTATATCTGAGTGATGATGGACGGACGCGACTTTTGACAGTTTGGGAAGAGCACAAATCCACCGAAATCCAACATCGACTACTTGGGAAACAGGTGGGAAGGTGGGCACTTCCATTGATTCAGGCCACACTGCTGGCAAGGCATCTGCGTGGGGACCTCCCTGTCTATCCTCCTTTCGTAATTCCTTGAGACGTGGACATCCTTCTCACCTATGATATTGCCGATACTGACGGTGCTGGGGCATCCCGTCTCAAGCGTATTTCGGATATCTGTGAAAAGTACGGTCAGCGCGTTCAGTTTTCGGTCTTTCAGTGCAGGCTCTCCCCGACGCGTTTGACTCGGTTGGTAGGCGAAGTGGAAGACGTGATCGACCGCAAGCAGGATAGAGTGAGCATATATCGTTTCTCAGGCGATATCGATAAGGTTGCAATTCACTTGGGTCGCCAGCAGAAGAGAAATTTAGGTCAGCCCTGGATGATTTAAAGGGCTGCGAACCACCGATGATTCTGCAAGGAAACGGTACAATAGCCGTTCAAACCATGGAATCTCGTTCTCCTGACAGTGTTCATGGTGTCAATTTAGCTTCTTGTGACCAAATTTCCATCCTGTATCCAACTGAAAACCAGATATCCTTGTCAAATTTGGCGGGTATTGAGAATTAGGGGTGTTGCCGGGGTTTATGCTCCGGCCTTCGTTGAGCGTCGATTGCATCACGCCGAACCGATTCCAGCTGTTAAACTTGGGATAGTGGAATTTGGGATGAAAAAAACATTCAAAAATCCAATATAGACACGTATAATTTTTACAAAAAATGGATATCACTGTCGCCATTGTAGCGACCTAGTCCGACGCATCGTGCGGTAGCGTGAATGTTCCCGAGAGGTAGCGATGTACCAGCCACCACTGGATAAGATGAGGAATATGAACGGCTTGCAAAATTCTGGCTTGAACGGGGTCATAAATGGCTGAACTGAAATCACTGGATAGCCTCTTCAAGCAGAGCCTGTTTCGAATTCCCGACTACCAGCGCGGTTACTCCTGGGGACGCGAGCAGTTGGACGCCTTCTGGGGCGATCTTATCAACCTGTGCAAGGATCGCTCCCACTATACCGGTGTGCTGACTTTGAACGAGATTTCGCCCGACAAGGTAGAGCAAGATAGCAAGGAATACTGGCTAATCAAAGACCATTCGTACAGGCTGTACGACATCGTCGACGGCCAGCAACGGCTGACGACCTTCACGCTGTTCCTACAAGCCTTCATCGAGCTGTTTCGTGACTTTTCTGCAAACGAGGGCAAGGCGGACCGCAATGTTTACCTGACTGAAACACTCAGTATTTCGGACGCTGAAGAAAAGTATCTGTTCAAGGAGAAACCCAAGAATGGCTTTCGCACTTACAAATTTGGCTACTCGGATGACAATCCCAGTTACGAATACATGCGGTATCGGATTCTGGGCGAGGAAGGTGGGGGCAGAGTACCCGAGACGTTCTATACGCTCAATCTGGACAATGGGAAGCGTTATTTCAAAGAGCGGCTGCGGGACTGGACCGAGAAAGATATTCTAGGACTCCAGGAAATCTACCGGAAATTGACCCAACGGTTTCTGTTCAACAAGCATGTCATCAATAACGAGTTCGAAGTTTACGTCGCATTCGAGACGATGAACAACCGCGGCAAGGATCTTTCAAAGCTCGAATTGCTCAAGAATCGTTTGATCTATCTGACGACCCTCTATACTGATGAGGAACTGGACCATGCAGAACGCACGAATCTACGTAACTTGATCAACGATGCCTGGAAGGAAGTTTATTCCCAGTTGGGGCGCAACAAGTTCAAGCCGCTGATTGACGACGAATTTCTGAAGGCCCACTGGATGATGTATTTCGGGTACTCGCGGCGGAGGAGTCGGGACTACATCAAGTTCCTGCTGGAGGAGCAGTTCACGCCAAAGCGTGTCCACCACGAGGTCGTTCAGCGAGTGGGGCTCGAGGAACAGTGCCCTGCTACAATCATGGAAGCGGACGACGATAACGGGGACGGGACCGTAAGCGGAGAGCCAATGGAAGTAGCCGAGTTACAGCCTGACCAGATTAGCGAATACGTCAAAAGCTTGAAGTCATCTGCGTCCCACTGGTTCAGCACTTATTACCCCAGGAAATGTGACAATTTGACGGAGGAGGACATTGAATGGATAGAACGCCTGAATCGGCTTTCCATGGCGTATTTCCGCCCGTTGGTGATGGCGATTCTGAAGAAATACGACGATGATCCTGTCCAGCGTATCCCTATCTTCAGGGAGATCGAACGGTTCATCTTCGTCGTGTTCCGGATGAGCGGATACCGTTCTCATTATTGCGAGTCGGAATTCAGAGGCGCCGTCCACGCGATCGACCATGGCGATATGGATTTGACAAAATTGAAGGGACTACTGGAGGAAAGAAACTATTTCAAGTATGAGGATTTCCATAATTTACTTCAGAAGAAATTCGAAGAGGGTCAGGGTTACTACGACTGGTATGGTTTGCGGTATTTCCTCTATGAGTACGAGCTGCAACTGCGATCCGACAGTCGTCATGATAAGGTCGTCGACTGGGATGATTTGAAGAAAAACCCAAATGACAAGGTTTCCATCGAGCATATTTATCCTCAATCCGAGACGGATGCATGGGAGCTTGCATTCAGAAATATCAGTGAGGAACAGCGGCAGGCGTACCGGAATAGCCTCGGGAACCTGCTGGTCATTTCTTCCGCGATCAACTCTTCGCTGAAGAACGACGCTTTTGCAGACAAGAAGAACCCAAAGTACAGCCCCGATGGCAGTAAGCTTCGCAACGGTTATGCAGACGGCTCGCATTCGGAAATCGAAGTCTCTCGATACACGGATTGGGGGCCCCGCCAAATTAGAGAACGAGGCATTCAGTTGCTGAAATTCATGGAAGAGCGCTGGAAAATTTCATTCGCCGATGACCAGGCGCGGGAGAGGCTGCTGTTCATCGGGACGCACGACGGCGAAGGGACCGATATTTGAATGTCTGAAATTTTTTGATATACGCACGGTTTCCCTAGAATCAGTCAGTCATGACCGATACAGTGACACGCCATCCGGACATCATGGAGTTTGATAGACCGTGCACCTTGGCGAGAAGTGGTGACCTACAGGGAAACTTGGCCGCACGAATATATGGTCGTCGAGCGGGATTCTCAACAGGAGCTTCTGGCCACGTTCTGCGAGCGCATCGCACGAGGTGAGGGTATCGAATGCCTCTTCTTCCACCAGAAACGCCAATATCTCTTCCTAGGTGACTACAAATACTGGACCATGGCCGATTGTCTGGACATCGACCTCACCCAAGTTCAACATGTAGTGCCACACCGTTTTTTATTTCGTTCAGAATCAATCTATTAAGTCACTACATGTTAAACTTGGGTTAAGGTGTTGCCGGAGCTTGTGTTCCGGCCTTCGTTGAGCGATCGGTTTTCACGCTGATCAGGTTGAGGAAATGAAATCGTGTTGCTGGAGTTTATGCTCCGGCCTTCGTTGAGCGAACAAGGTCTCCCACAAGATTACCGACTTGTATTGGGGTATTGCCGGGGTTTATGCTCCGTAAGCGGTGTTATTTATCACATTATTTCGGGCGACAGACAGTGATAAATAACACACGTCCATGGAATGATATCCGGGAAAAGTCATTCAAGCAGCAGCATATCATCAACCTGCCAACTGACCCAGCAGGCATCGCCAATCCTTGGCAGATGCTGTGACCTCGAAGTATTTTGAACAGTGCAGGACAGTTCTGTATTCTGGCCAATTTCTACAAAAATCGCGGTTTCCTTGCCATGATAGGCAATATTCACGATCCGC
>JAJEAV010000080.1 GCA_022822625.1 Gammaproteobacteria bacterium
GATAGTGTCACAAGGGCGATGAAGAATACGAATCCCGGCAATATTCTGTTCATCATGTGCGATCAGTTGCGTTTTGACTACTTGTCTTGTTACGGTCATCCTGTTCTTCGAACCCCCAATATCGACAGCCTCGCAAAGAAAGGGATACGTTTCACACATGCCTATTGCTCTTCACCAATTTGCGGACCTTCCCGCACCAGTTTTTACAGCGGGCGATATGCATCAAGTCACGGAGTACTGGGAAATGATGACAGTGCCAGACTCGACGAAAAAATGATTGCGGACTACCTGCAGCCGATGGGCTATCGTTCGGCTGTAGTGGGTAAAACACACGTCAGAAAAAACCTGCAGGCTATATCACTCGGACTGGACCCAGACTCACCATGGTGCAAGGCCTCCCAAACCGGGGGGTTCGAACCTTATGAATCGCACGAGGGCCTGTTCCCCGACCCAATCCTGAACATGTTCTCAGATCAGGGCTATCATACATACCTGAAGTCGCTTGGATATGACTCGAACAATCCTTGGGAGAGAAATGCCAACAGTAGTGTTGATCCTGATGGAAACCTGTGCTCCGGCTGGTCTCTTCGCAGTTCAAGATATCCGGCTGCGGTCGACGAAATCCATTCGGAAACTGCATTTACCACGCGACGTGCAATGGACTTTATTCAGGAGTGCGGTGATCAGCCCTGGTGCCTGCATCTGAGTTATATCAAGCCGCATTGGCCGATAATTGCTCCTGCTCCCTACCATGAAATGTATCGACAGTTTGAGGTGCCGAATGCTGTTCGAAATGAAGTTGAACGCCAAAATCCTCACCCTGTCTATAAGGCATTCATGGAGCAGGAATACAGTACATCCTATAGTCGTGATGATGTCAGAGACGCCGTCATTCCGACCTATATGGGCCTGATAAGGCAGGTTGACGACCATCTAGGCCGTTTGTTTGCTTTTCTCAGGGAACAGGGCCTTGATGAAAACACCCTGATCATATTCACTGCCGACCATGGTGACTACCTCGGCGATCATTGGCTCGGAGAAAAGGATTTGTTTCACGATGTTTCTGCCAAAGTACCCCTGATTATTAGCGATCCGCACACAGATGCCAATGCTACTCGAGGACAAACCTGTGGCCAGCTCGTCGAAGCAGTCGATATACTCCCTAGTCTTGTTGAATATGCAGGTGGCTTGACTTGCCGGGAACGTGTGGAAGGTCAATCCCTGTTACCCTTGATTCATGGGCAGACAGATGGGGTTTTTCGTGAATACGCAGTCAGTGAAATCGATTACGCCGATCGAGGTGCACGGGGTCTGCTCAACCTCGCCCCATATGAATGTCGTGCAACAATGGTTTGCGATCATCGTTGGAAATACATTCACCATCACCGGTTTCCAGCGCAACTATTCGATTTGGAAAACGATCCGGATGAGTTGCTTGACGTAGGACAAGATTTCCAATACACCGGAATTCTGCGACAAATGCAGGACAAATTATTCGAATGGCGTGGAAATTTAAAGCGGCGTTGTGGGCTGGATTACGACTTCATGCACGGACAAGGTCCGCAACGTGACGAGGAGTGGGGAATTATCATTGGTCGATGGTAATCCTCTGATAGATTCGCAAACTAGCCTTGACTTCCCGCGGGATCTTCCCCAGACTTTTTGGGTTGCCGGAAGTAGGTCCAAACATGGAGGCCAATTACCAGCACGATCGCCGCAAAAATGATGGCCGCAATCGGCCTGTCGATAAAATCCAGCGGACCCTTGATACGTGCCATTGAGGATCGCAGCTTGACTTCCATGATGCCGCCTAGCACCATTCCAAGGATAATGGGAACACTCGGCCAATCAAGGCGTTTCAGGATTAATCCGAAAACGCCAAATACCGCACCAATGATGCAGTCTGTCATAGAGTTTCGCAACGAGTAAAGACCAACAAATGCCAGGGTCAGTATCATCACGCCAAGGAATCGGGTTGGAATGCGTATGACACGCAGGATCTGGTTTGTGGAAAAGACAAGGAATATCAGGACAAGGATATTCAGCAGGAGCAAGCCGATGTAAAGTGCAATCACAAATGGCATTTGATCGGCAAAGAGTTGTGGGCCAGGAATCACGTTATGCACATAAAATACCGACAGCATCATGGCGGTCAGTGCTTCTCCCGGGATGCCCAGTGCCAGTAGAGGAATCATCGCCGCACCGGGTACGGCATTATTTGCGGTCTCGGCAGCGACCAGACCTTCAGGGGCACCCTTGCCAAACATCTCCGGAGTTTTCGAGGTCTTCTGGGCATACGTATAGGACATGAACTGCGAAGTGAATTCTCCAACACCGGGAATCATGCCCATAAGAACGCCGAAGGAAGAACCCACGGTTGCCACACGCTTGTATATCCACAATTCCTTCATCCCCCCGAACAGCCCGCCATCCACCTTGGTCGGTTCGGGGTGGGTGTCCTTGTCTACCAGCAGGAGGAAAGCCTGGGAGAGTGCGAACAACCCAAGGACAACCACAATCAGGTCTATTCCCGAAGCGAGCCAGGTCTGGTCGAAAGTAAAGCGTCGGGTGTACTTGACCGGTTCTAGCCCCACCGTGTTCAGAAAAATGCCAAAACAGGCCATCATGCCAGCTGCGAACACCTTGCCGCGATGAGCCAGTACCACCAATACGATTCCGAGCAAGGCGGCAAGAAATATCTCGCGACTGCCAAAGTGTGGTGCTATCTTGGCCAGAACCTGAGCCAGTAATATCAGACAGATAATCGAAAAAATCCCTGCAAAGAAGGAAGCCGAGTAAGCCAGTGACAATGCTCGCTTCGGATTACCGTCGCGGGCGATAGGGTAGCCATCATAGGTGGTCAGGGCATTGACAGCAGTTCCAGGCGTATTGATCAGAATTGCAGGAATGGCACCTCCGTACATCGAAGACCCATAAATGCCGAGCAACAGGGTCAATCCGACAATGGGTTCCATTGCAAAGGTTGCCGGCAAAAGAATGGCAATGGCAACTGCCGCGCCCACTCCGGGGACAGCTCCGATGACTACTCCGCCGATTGAACCGACCAGAAGTGCAACCAGCACCTCCCAGCGCATCAGGATGGCAATGGCTGAAGACAGGATCTCCATATTATTGGCTCACAGGTATAGCAACATGAAGTTTCGGATGCCATCAGGCAGATATTCGTAAACCTGCCCGGCCGGAATCTTGACTTGCAACAATGACTTGAAGATCACCACAATTCCCAGCCCTATTGTTGCGGCACCGAAAAACATGTTTCTTGCACGGTACCCTGTCCGATAGGTCAAAATTACAGTGAACAGGATCGTAGACCCCAAATAGCCAAATCTCGGAACGATCCATACATAGAGCAGAAACCAGACTGCATATTCGAGGGAACGAAACCAGAATATCACCTCGGTACCACGTCCGGGAGTTTTCGGGGATACTACAGAACCAAGAAAATGCAGGAAGGAAAAAAACAACATGCCAACCAGACTGACAGTTGGCCAAAACGCAGGTTGTGCAAACAACTTGGTTCGCTTAGCCCATACAGCTTGTTCACCAAGCTGGCTCACCAGGAAAATGGAAAACAGTAAAAACACAACAGCAAAGACCAGATCGCCGGGACGACGCTCTCTTTGAAAAAATATTTCGAGTCCCGACTTTCCGGCCATCTGTCAATGCCTCGGCTTAAGTTGAAACAACCTGCAGTATTGCATTGCGCGGGATCCTGAACCTACTCAAGAATCTCGGAGATGCGGCCAAAGGTGGCAATATCGCGATTAATCTGCTCGTTGGCTTGATCAGCATCCTGCCAGTAGATCAAGGCGCCAGTTTCCTCGGAAAGCTCCTGTGCCTTGTCAGACTGCATGACGCGCATCGCAACGCTACGGATTTTTTCCCGCGCATCAGCCGGGGTATCCTTGTGGACAAACAGTCCATTCCACAGGGCGATATTGAGATCGGGCACGATCTCGGCAACTGTCGGGGTATCCGGGGTTTTGGAGATACGATCACCGGTTATTGATGCTAGGACCTTGACCGAATCTAGGCATGGAAGCACCAGCTGTAGAGTGGTATTGATGACATCAGCATCACCAGATGCCAGGGTGTTGCAATCGAGTGCATCGAAGGCAGCATCCGATGCATATTCAAACCCCATTTTTGCTGCCATCGCCAGTGTTACCCTGGTCGGAATCAGCGGGGCACCAAAATGACCAAGCGCAAGATCGTTGTTTTTTGCGTATTCGGCGAGTTCCTGCATGTCGTTGTAAGGAGCATCCCCACTTGCGGCAATGACAAAAGGGTAGGTCAGGAAGTTGCCTATAGGATCAAACGGGTTGGGACTCAGCTCGGGAATTCCGATATTTGGCCCTACCACCGGGATGGCGATAATGAACGAGCCAACTGTGTAGCCGTCGGCTGGTGCATTTGCCACTTCCACGGCCCCGGGGAATGGGCCTCCGCCTCCGCCAGGCTTGTTGACGACTGCCGCAGGTACACCGTATTCCGCTTGAAATTCATCCGCAATCATGCGGGTCAGCACATCTTCCAGGTCACCCGGAGGCCAGGGCACGACAAAGGTGACCGGCTTTTCTGGATATTCTGCCTGTGCCGAAAAAGCAAGGAAAGACAAGCTCATAAACAGGAAGAGGATTGATTTTTTCATGATTTTCTCCTAGTATTTCATCTCAGATTGGGGTAAGTCTCATAGTCTGGTCAACACCAATTCCGGTATCAACTTCAGTGCCAGCCGGCATCAGGTTTGTCAAACCAGACATGTACCTGACCCGTACCGGTCGCATTTTCATAGTCACTGAACAGGCGCCCTTTCGCTTTGCATTCATGTCCGCCCAGTGCACCGGCCATGATCAGGTAGTGTCCGAACATGCCTTCCGGCTTGTGTGGGCGATACGATTCCATCTCGTCAATGACGCGTGCATGGTTGCCCTGTTGCCACCAGTCAAGGCGCACTTCGTCTGCTATACGGGCCTCCGGCGTGCGAATATGAATGGGATCGGATGGTTCGTGATCAGGGATCTCGTCGAACGGCCAAAATCGATGGCTCATGCCACCGCTTGCGATAATCACTACGCGTCGGGCCGAAGCGGCAACCGCTTCGGCGATGCCACGGCCGACTGCCAGGAAATTGTGATCGCGTGCGGTCTGGCACAGTCCCATGGATAGCCAGGCCTCACCTCGGTTGAGGTAGTGCGCAGTGTTCACGGTCGGGTAGTGAAGCGGCAGGCACGGGTCGTCACAGGCATAGCAACGGATGCCATCATGCTTGATCCTTTCCGCGAGCAGGTGGGCAAACTCCGGGTTGCCTTTCAGGTTGTAGGGAACTTGTACCATGCCGCGAGGAAGTTCTTCCGAGGTAAATTTTCCTTGCCGATGTTCGTGTGAGGTGACGACAAACTCCCAGGTCGTAAACCAGTGTGAATCAAGGAGCAGAATCGTGTCGGGCTGTAACTCATCAAGCACTTCAGCACGAATACGCTCCAGCCCCGGCACCAGACTGATTTCCTTTCCTTCGTTGATTTCCAGTCTCAACTCACGAGGAAACATGATCGTGGGGGCATGCGAAAGGAAGCCCGCTCCTACAATTTCTCCCATTCGGATTTTACCTCTAGCCCATGATGATGAATTGAAACAGAAGAAATTATATCAGCCCTAATCCAGTTTCGAGTGTAACACAGCATCCTAGTTCAGGAGTCAAGTACTTGGAACTTGTGCCTGCGGCGAACGATGCTGGGAGGGCATTTTGTTCCGGCATGACTGGGAGTCCTGAATCCCGTCAACGGAATTCTCCACAACGAGTGAGGGAATAGCGTTTGTACGATTACAACCTTGCGCAGAGCAGATCCGCTCCGAACACATGCAAATAGTGATTGATCTCTTCATGGGAGCCTGTTGCTTTTCCAGATTGTAGTATAATTCAATTCACTATTTTCCGGGCATCCAAATAAGAGTGGTTAATGTTGCACAACCCGAGTTGATGCTCGTTGCACAATTTCCATCTTGATGCCTACCGGACATTCTGCAGGGGAACTTTAATGATCGGCATGAATTCTGTCGACAATGGACATGCTGTTCTTTCGGACCATGATTCATTTATCAACGGCCCTCCGCACAATACGTTCTCGCGAATGCGCCGAGAAGACCCTTTGGCTCGCTGTGACGGCGGAGAATTCGAAGATTACTGGTCGTTAACGCGGTACGAAGACATTATGACCTACAACAGGAACTTCAAACTGTTGAGCTCGGCACGCGGCATTCGACTGGAAGACCAGAGCCATGAGGAGTATCTCGCACGACGCACATTTCAGGAAACAGACCCGCCTGAGCACACACGAATGCGCATGCTTGTGGGAAAGGCTTTTTCTCGGCCTGTGATTGCCGAATACGAGCAAATAATTCGTGGTTTATGTAACGAAATACTTGATCAGGCACTGTCTCTCGGAGAATTCGATGCAGTCAAGGAAATCGCGCGACAATTACCGATGCGGATGCTGGGACAAATCCTCGGCGTGCCCGATGAAGATCTCGACTGGCTGGTCACCAAGGGAGACGAACTCATCGCTTCCTTCGACCCTGAATATGCCAGCCCCCTCACGGAAAGTTATGACAGTGACGAGTACCGACTTTTGCCATTTCGTTCTCCGGCTAGCGTGGAACTTTACGACTATGCCAAACAACTGGTGGAAAACAAGGGCACCCGGAACGGCAAGAGTGGCGTACTGGGCTTGATCACCCAGCCCAATGAAGAGGGCGAGGTAATCAGCGATACCGAGTTCCGCAATTTCTTTTGTCTCGTTGTTTCTGCGGGAAATGATACAACACGCTATACGATATCGGCCTCATTGCATGCATTGGCGAACCAGCCGGAATTGCTGGATCAATTGCAGCAGGCTGACGAAAAATCATGGAATGTCGCTACCGAGGAAATGCTGCGCTGGGCTTCTCCAACCATGCACTTTCGTCGGACGGCGATGCGAGATTTCGTATTGCATGACAAGCAGGTGAAAGAGGGCGACAAGGTTCTGCTCTGGTTTGTTTCGGGCAATCGTGATGAGAGGCAGTTCGAGATCCCGTTCAATATCAATTTGGCACGCAACCCCAATCGACACATGGCGTTTGGTCAAGGCGGCCCCCACGTTTGTCTTGGCATGTGGCTGGCTAGGCTTGAGGTGCGCTTGCTATTACAGACCCTGGTAGACCGAGTGAAGGCGATCAGGCAAGTCGGAGAACATGAATTTCTGCGTTCCAATTTTGTTGGTGGAATCAAGAAACTTCCGCTGGCTTTCGAGTTAAAAACAGTATAGGTTGTGTCGATTCATACTTTACCTGACCGTTCTGGTCAAACCAAATTGCAAATCTCCCCGGGAACCCAAGCATGAAGAAAACAGCCGAAGGTGGATATGTCGACATAGACGGCATTTCAGTTTGCACCGATCATTTTATTGGTGGTGAGCAGGTCGCATCACCGACGACATTCGAGGTTCGCTCTCCACTCGACTGGAACTGGAAACTAGCGGAAATATCACGAGGTGATGCAGGCACTGCTGTCAGAGCAATCGAAGCTGCGGAGCAGGGTTTTAAAATTTGGTCACGCATGTCGCCCACGGAGCGCGGCAGGATTATGAATAATCTGGCCGATAGCATTGATGCCAATATCGAAAAAATTGCCACTATTGAATGTCTCGACATGGCAATGTTGCTGGATAGCCTTGAAAAACGCGTCATTCCGCGTGCAGCAAGGAATTTCCGTGCCTACGCGAATCTTGCTACTGAACATCAGGAACGCATGTGGAATTCGAACGGCACGCGTAACACAGTGATTCGAATGCCCGCAGGCCCTGCGGTTATCATAACTCCTTGGAACGCGCCATTCATGTTGTCAACCTGGAAGTGTGCTCCGGCGCTTGCGGCTGGTAATTCGGTCATTCTCAAGCCAGCCGAATGGTCGCCGTTGTCGCTAAGTCTGCTGGCCGACTGGATCAATGATGCCGGCTTTCCTCCCGGGGTCTTTAACATTGTGCAGGGAATTGGCAGGGAAATAGGGCCATGCCTGACGGGTGACCCGAGGGTTAAACGAATATCGTTTACCGGATCACCGGAAACTGCGCGTCACATCGGTCGTGCGGCAGCGGAAAACATTGTTCCTTTTACGGCAGAACTGGGGGGCAAGGGCGCGTTAGTAGTATTTGCTGATGCTGACATTGATGCGGCTGCACAGAAGGCTTCCAGCCAGTTTCATGATTCTGGCCAGGTATGCCTCGCTGGAACCCGTATTCTGGTTGAAGAAGGGATTCGCGATGATTTCCTCGAAAAGTTCACGATATACACCAAAAAACAGATACAGGGCGATAGTCGGGATATGACAACCACGCTATCCCCGGCAATCCACCCGGATCATCTTGCGAAAGTGGAAGCATTTGTCAGCAATGCGCGCAAAAATGGTGACAAGATTATTTTCGGAGGCCGGCGCTGGAAACAGGATGGACTGTGGTATGAGCCCACTTTGATCGAGCCAAAATCGAATGATTCCGAAGTGGTGCAACGCGAAATCTTCGGTCCGGTACTGACTGTTCAGACATTTGCCGACGAGGCCGAGTCGATTCATCTGGCGAACTCGACAGCTTATGGTCTTTCCGGAATTGTCTATACCCGCGATGCTGCAAAAGCCGAGCGCGTCGGCCGCTCGATTCGTGCCGGTACGGTCTGGGTAAATACTTTCCTGATTCGCGACCTGACTGCACCATTCGGCGGTATTGGCATCAGCGGCATTGGCCGTGAAGGAGGTCATTATGCGCTGGAATTCCACTCAGACCTGAAAACCCTTCAGGTTCTGGAGGGTAGCGTCATCTAGCCTCATCATCAATGTTGAGAGTCGAGAAAGAGGCCCACATGTCCTGACCGACAAACGAACTGGAAGCAGATAGGCATTTGACTTGTCGCCCCAGCTCGTCAACCTTACTTGCGTTTCGGACTATTTTTCGTCGAGTACGCTTTTGTAAAATGTGCTGCCCTGACCGCCAGCGGACCGTTTGCCGCGAAATTCCCAGTCTCCTCCCTTCGCAGTTGAAATTACTTCTTCCGATTCGGTTGGCTGCGCTCCGAGGTCATCACGGATCGGGGCTGGTCCCTGTACGATCTTGTTTACTAGTTTTCCAAGACCTTCCACTTCCACTTCAACCATATCGCCGGGATATACCGTGCGACTCATTGCGGGCGTACCGGAAAGTAGCAGATCGCCAGGTTCCAGAGTGATATTGCGGGCAATATCGGCAACCAGATAGTGCATGTCCCACTCCATTTCATCGGTATTTCCATCCTGCATTACCTTGCCATTTACTATAGTCCTGATCTGCTTGCCATGAAAATTCCAGTCTCTTACCAGACCGGGGCCGACAGGGCACAAAGTATCCGACCCCTTGACTCTCAACATCGACCCTGCATCGGTGTCGCGAAAGTCGTGAAGGCCATAATCATTGGCGATTGTATAACCAGCAATATAGTTTCCTGCTTCAGACTGACTGATGTTGCGGCAATGCCTGCCGATAACAATCGCGATCTCGCCTTCATAGTTGAGCCACTTGCAACGCTCTGGCCTGACCACATCGGCCTTGTGACCACACAGTGCGGTCAACGGTTTTTGAAAATATGTCGGCGCCTTTGGCAACACAGTCATAAATTCTTCCACCCGGCTCCTGTAGTTGAGATGAACGCAGATGATTTTTCTTGGTTCGGTCGGGGGCAAGTGAATGGCCTTTTCCTCAGGTATCACACGGCCATCCATGGAAATCAGGTTTTTCCCGCTAACCGTGACTGTGGTTGCGTAACCATCGAGCAGTATTCTTCTTGTTTCGGTCATGGCGCAAAAATATATTGTTAGAATCCAAAAGTTATGTGTTATCTTACACTCTTGAGGTGTCCATATAAAGAGAGATGCAAGATCTGCCTGGAGTGTTCACTGCAATGCGAAGAGGTGCTCCATCGATTGGATCGAGTGGATGAATGGGCAATTTCGGCAAGTAATTGCCTTCGGCACTGTTCAGGGCAAACTGGATTGATAGAAGTACTGGCACATGAAGAACTCGATGCAGGATTCCGATATTAATCAAGTGGCAAGGCGTCTGCATGAAGCGGAGGCCAAGGCAGAGCGCATCAAGCAGACTTCCCTGGAGTATCCCGGCATTACAATTGAGGATGCCTACGCCATCCAGAGGGAATGGTGCAAAATCAAAATCTCCGAAGGACAGGTAATCAAGGGCCATAAAATCGGATTGACATCGCGTGCGATGCAAAAGCAAGCGGAGATAGACGAACCCGATTTCGGTGCACTGTTTGACAAAATGTTCTTCGAGGACGGCAGTGAAATTGAATGCCGAAAATTTTTGACGCCGATGGTAGAAGTCGAATTGGCCTTTATTCTTGGGAATAGACTCGAGGGTGATGAGGTGACAGCTTTCGATGTGATTGAATCTACCCGTTTCGTTACACCTGCGCTTGAAATAATTGATTTTCGCAACAATGGAGTCGGCCCTGGACAGCATCAGTCACGCACTGTAATGGATACGATTGCCGACAACGCCGCCAATGCAGGAATCATGCTTGGTGGACGTGCAGTACGTCCGATGGATCTGGATTTGCGATGGGTTTCGGCACTGTTATACAAAAACGGAATTATTGAAGAAACCGGAGTAGCCGCCGGCGTACTCAACAACCCTGTCAACGGCATCGTCTGGCTGGCAAGAAAACTGGCTCCGTTTGGTATTGCGCTGGAACCTGGTCAGGTTGTTCTTGCGGGTTCCTTTACCCGACCAGTACCTGTTTTTTCCGGCGATTCCATTCATGGGGACTTCGGCAAGCTCGGGTCAATAACCTGCAGGTTTTGTTAGGTATGAAAATACCACCCAATCCCTTCAAAGCGGCACTTGCCGAAAACCGGATTCAGTTCGGTTACTGGCTGGCGTTGGCCAGTCCCTACACGGCCGAAATCTGCGCTACCGCGGGTTTCGATTGGGTGATGATTGATGGCGAGCACGCGCCGAACGATATTCAGTCGACTTTGGCACAATTGCAGGCAGTCGCTGCCTACTCATCGCAACCTGTAGTGAGACCGGCAGAGGGGACTTTGGCCAATATCAAGCAATTGCTGGATATCGGAGCACACAATCTTCTCATACCGATGGTTGAATCCGCCGATCAGGCCATGGAAATGGTTCGTGCGACACGTTATCCACCTGCTGGATCTCGAGGTGTCGGTGCAGCCATCGCCCGGTCATCACGCTGGCTTGCAATCGATAACTATGATTTTGAGATAGAGGACCAGATTTGTCTCCTGCTTCAGATAGAATCCCAGGCCGGACTGGATAATCTCGACCAGATTCTTGAGGTCGATGGATATGACGGTATTTTTATCGGTCCTTCCGACCTGGCCGCATCATTAGGCTACCTAGGCAATACCATGCATCCGGATGTGCAATCCGAAATCAGTACCGCGATTGCAAAAACCAGAAGGGCAAAAAAGGCTGTAGGCATACTCAGCACCGAAGATGACATGATTCAGACCTATCGGGAGTTGGGAGTAGTCTTTATCGCCATTGGCATAGACACTATAACGCTGGCAAACTCTACACGGGCACTGGTCAACCAGTATCTGGGAAAAGAGTCAGTGTCCAGACAGAATTAATATGTCGGGCTCGTGTCTTTCACATCAGGACATGTTGTATTTATCGCCAGTTTGGCTGTATGTCAAAAGCATAACCGGGGATAACTGGACCGGCGGGAAACAGTCCCATGAAGATGTGGTGGTTTTGTTCATGCTGTCGATTTACCGTAAAGAGTCGCCTTTAATTAATCAAGGGAGCAATGCATATGTTAGATGACTTCAAACGAATCAGGGTACTGTCTGCCGACCACCTGAATCTGGCACGTGGCAAGTATGTCCCGTCTGGGCTGGCAGGAAAAGGGGCAATGAACGCCTGTGTCGGCATCTATGCCTGCGATTACAAGCGTGACCTTATTGACGCTCCAGGGAGTGGGATGGATACAGGTCTTCCCGACCTGACGGCAATTTATGATATCAGGAACATTCGACCCGGTTGGGAAAAGGATACCGGGGTCGTCGTGGCTGACCTATACAGTGATGGCAAACCCTTGCCGCTCTGCGGACGAGGTCTGTTGAAAAAAACCCTTGCCGACTGGAAGTCTCTAGGTTGCAATGTCAATATTGGTATCGAACTGGAGGCTTACGTTTTTCAGAGGGGCGATGATGGAAAATGGAAACCGTACGACACGCCCGGTGCTTACGTGTATGGCACCGGACCAAGTGTAGACCCCGAGGGGTTGATGGATACTGTCTGGGATGTTGCCGAAAAACTGAACTTTCCGATCGAAGCCATTAATTCCGAATTTGACTGGCCTCAGTTTGAGTTCACTCTTGAATATGCCGATGCACTCACCGCACTGGATAATCTGTTTCTGTTTCGCCTAATGTCCAAGGAGTTGCTGATCAAGCGAGGCTACCTGTTTAGTTACATGCCGAAGCCCCTTTCAGATAGAGGTGGTAGCGGAATGCATATAAATATTAGTCTGTCAGACGAACAGGGAAACAACATGCTTGATGATCCAGGCAAGGATGATGGTCTTTCCGACATGGTCAAGCCAATGGTTGCCGGCCTT
Organism: Gammaproteobacteria bacterium; assembly: GCA_022822625.1. Lineage (GTDB taxonomy): Bacteria > Pseudomonadota > Gammaproteobacteria > Arenicellales > Poriferihabitantaceae > Poriferihabitans. Next base: position 12,694 of record JAJEAV010000080.1, read on the forward strand.
GTCAGGCATCATGTATCGTTGGCTGCTCTCATGTGCCCCACGGTCAATTCCTACAAACGGCTTCGACCATCAAACATATGCGGATATGCAGGCAACTGGGGTTACGACCATCGTTGTGCCACCACCCGCATTCCCCTTGATCGAGGCAAGCAAGCCCGGATTGAGCACCGGCTTGCCGACTGTGCCGCAAATCCCTATATCGCGACAGCGGCAGCGTTGCAGGCCTGCTTGCTTGGTTACAGGAACAAGTACCCGGTACCGGAACCCGAGCCAAGCGAAGGCTTTGTTGGGCCCACCACTGATATTGTCGTGCCGGATACGATGGGTGAGGGACTTCGGGCACTTGAGGCTGATACCGACCTAACAGAGGCCATAGGGCAACCCATGGTCGACCATTACCTGGCGATCAAGCGCAAGGAATGGAATGATTATCTCGATCATACCACTGACTGGGAAATTGATACTTACCTGGAATTTATCTGAGGTCATCAATCTCATTGATGGCTCAAATCCTGCTTTCCGGGCAATCCTTGGGTCACTGATATCATATGCCAAAATTCCGGCTTGCAGATAGAGAAATCCCTATTATGGTTTAGGCCAATACCCTATCACACTCTCTTTTCCGTGATGATATCCTGATAGTCCATGACCATTGTGATTGTGTAGGAGGGGTGGCGACCGAGTGCTGTTCATGAAGGAAATTGAACCTCTCTTTCATCATTGAGGAAATTCAGCATGCTCTGCAACTTCTAGGCCCGATCAAGGAATTTGTCGATGCCGGCAATCTTGCTCCTAGTGCGATTCGACTTACAGGCTCCCAGAACTTCCAGATAAATGGCAGGAGTAAGCGAAACGCTTGCCGGACGTGTTGCCATCTTGAATTTGCATGGTCTGTCGATGGAGAAAAGGGGGTAATACACCCTGCAAGTCCGCAAGTATATTTCGAGCATTCATTGGAGACAGGATTTCCGAAATTGCAGTGCGTTAGGGATCGCGCAGTACGCGATCTTTACCTGTCGTCCTATCTTCAAACGTACATTGAGAGCGATATCAGAGAACTGTCTCGGGTCGAGAAGCGTAGGGAATTTGAAGCTTTTGTCAGACATTATGTGCGCTTCGCACCGGACAAGTCATCAATTATCAGGATTGGGGGCGGGAGGCCATGGTGCCATCGGCAACAGCGAAAGAATGGATGAGTCTGCTGGAAGACGGTTTTTTGAGAAAACTCGTATACCCTTAGTTCGGGGTCTCACTTTCATAGTGGAATTGGGGTGCCATGATTAAGACTGATGAATTTTCCCAGTCACATCCAGAATTTGTTTCACTAGGGTAGGTCCCTGATAGATGAGGCCGGTATAGAGTTGTATCAGGCGGGCCCCTGCTTCAAATTTTTCCAGGGCAGATTCCAGGTTATGAATTCCGCCAACCCCGATAATTGGAACTTCATCCTGCAGGTTGTCATGGAGCAACTTGATGATTTGGGTAGAGGGTTGCTTGAGGGGTACTCCGCTGAGTCCTCCGGTTTGGATTGAAAGAGGGTGGTTTTCGATACCTGGGCGGGATACAGTGGTATTGGTTGCGATGATGCCATCTATCGAGTGGGTACGTATCAAGGCCGCGATTGCATTGACCTGGAGACGATTCAGATCCGGTGCAACCTTGATCACCAGGGGCTTGCGGTTTCCGGTCTTGTCGGAGAGACGTTCCCGTTCCTGATTTAGACCTGCAAGAAGTACATCCAGTAATTCACGATCCTGAAATTGCCTCAACCCTTCGGTATTCGGTGAAGAAATATTGATCGCAATGTAGTCAGCGGGCGTATAGACTTCCCGTAAGCAGGCAAGATAATCATTAATGGCCTCGTTGACTGGGGTTGCAGCATTTTTGCCGATATTGATTCCGGTAATGATGTTGGCTGAAGTTGCCGCCAGGTTTTTCCTGAATTGTTCGAGGCCAACGCTGTTAAACCCCATTCGGTTGATGAGGGCCTGGTGTTCCTTCAGGCGAAACATGCGGGGTTTTGGGTTGCCGGGTTGAGGCTTTGGCGTGACGGTGCCGATTTCGACAAATCCGAACCCCAGTCTGCGGAAGATATCTCTGGCCGTACCCTGTTTGTCCAGTCCGGCAGCCAACCCAATCGGGTTGGGAAATCGGATGCCCATTACCGGAGGAGATTGATCGGGTTCTGCTGTTGCCTGTGGGGGCTTTCCAGTATTGGAGAGTCGGCTGGCCAAGGCAAACAGGCGCAATGCAAGATCATGGCTGGTTTCCGGGTCTAGCCGAAATAACAGTGATCGGATCAACGGGTACATCAGAAGTTTTCCTGATTGCCCAGAAGTCGCCACTTGCCGCGTGGGATACCGGTCAATTCGATTTTTCCGATCCGGGTCCTGACCAGTGTATTGACGGTCAAGCCAACTGCTTTACACATGCGACGGATTTGCCGTTTTCGGCCTTCTTTCAGTATGAATATGAGCTGCTCCTGGCCGGTTTGCCAAATTGACGCGTGCCTCAGGCGTTTGCCGTCAAGATATATCCCTTCAGTCAGCTGCCTGATGCGTCGTTCAGTAATCTCGCCCTGAACCCTGACTACATATTCCTTTTCGATCTGGCCATGCTCACCGATCAGCTGTTTTGCAATTCGGCCGTCCTCGGTGTAAATCATGAGGCCGCTGGAGTTGATATCCAGCCGTCCAGCGGGCGCCAGCCCCTTATGTCTCGGAACCGGGGTATTGGGGTAGATGGAATTTGTTCGGGTAATGAGGGTAACTGCCGACCGATAACCCTTTTCAGGCTGTCCTGAAACATAACCCGGCGGCTTGTTCAGCAATACGGTTATGAGTTGACCCTGTTGCGATTGTGCGTGCGGGGAGAGCCGTATCTCCTGATCGGGATAGACCCTGCATCCGAGAGTTTGCACAATGTCTCCATCGACTTCCACCAGCCCGAGAGCGATATACCTGTCGGCTTCACGACGGGAGCATATTCCGCGCATTGACATCAGCCTTGACAGACGTATCGGCTCCCCTGTATTTCCGTCAGACATCCCGTGCGGCTTGTCCGGCATGGCCTGTATAGTTGGCGGGAGTGAGGGCCAACAGTGAATGCTTGGCCTGCTCCGGGATATCGAGTTCGACAATAAAGGCATGTAGCATGCTCCGGGTAATGTTGTCCTGCCCACGAGTGAGCGCCTTTAGTTGTTCATACGGTTCAGGGACCCCGTAGCGTCTCATAACGGTCTGAATCGCTTCGGCGAGAACCGCCCAATTGTTGTTCAGATCGGTCTCGATGAGTTTCTTGTTGGCGGCCAGCTTGTCAAGTCCCTTGAGGGTCGAGTCCCAGGCAATCAGCGAATGACCAATGCCAACTCCAAGGTTGCGAAGTGCAGTTGAGTCAGACAGGTCACGCTGCCACCGACTGACCGGCAATTTGTCCGCAAGGTGCCCCAGAATTGCATTGGCAAGCCCCAGATTGCCTTCGGAATTCTCAAAATCAATGGGATTGACCTTGTGTGGCATGGTGCTTGATCCAACTTCCCCGGCAACGGTTTTTTGTCGAAAATAACCCAACGAAACATATCCCCAGAGATCGCGATCCAGATCCAGGACAATGGTATTGATTCGACTGAGGGCATGACAGAATTCGGCAATCGTGTCGTGTGGTTCGATTTGCGTACTATAGGCCTGGTTGGCAAGCCCAAGTCCTTCAGTAAAAGATTGGGAAATCGATTCCCATGGGGCTTCGGGATAGGCCGCATAATGGGCATTGTAGTTCCCCACTGCACCGTTCATCTTGCCACGGATCGCGACCCCGAACAGGGTTCCCCCCGCATCATCCAGTCGACTGACGAAATTGGCGAGTTCCTTGCCGAGTGTAGTCGGGCTGGCCGGCTGGCCGTGGGTACGAGACAGCATAGCCTGGGCCTGATGTTCCCGAGCCATGCTCCGAAGAACATTGACCAGTCTGGCTAGTTTTGGCTTGAGTATTTCCGATTGGCCTGCCGCAAGCAACAGGGCATAGGACAGGTTGTTGATATCTTCCGATGTGCAGGCAAAATGCACGAATTCCAGATTGCTGTTGGGGATGTCGAGTCTTTCGGCCTGCTCTTTTACATAGTATTCGACAGCCTTGACGTCATGGTTGGTCGTGCTTTCGATTTTCTTGATCTTGCGTGCATCTTCAATCTCGAATTGATCAACGATTGCACGAAGTGCCTCAATCGTCTGATCGGAAAATTCGGCAATCTCGGGCAAATCAGATTGTCTGGACAGGTGGATCAACCATTCGATTTCGATTTTCACGCGAGCCTTGATCAGCCCGAATTCACTGAATAATGGGCGCAAGGCGTCAACTTTTGAATGGTAGCGACCATCGAGAGGTGAAATCGCATTCAATGGGTTCAATGTGGAATCTAAAGACATTGTTCAATATGGTCCTGATTGCGGGTATGATGGATTACACCGCCACCAATACAGATTTCGTTATCATAAAACACGATTGACTGTCCTGTGGCAACTCCCCATTGTGGCTTGTCGAAGGTCACTTCTACAGCCTTATGGGTGATGGGTGAGATCTGGCATTGCTGATCGGGCTGGCGATAACGGGTTTTACCCATGCAATGGATGGGTTTCTCGGGTGGTTTTCCACTTATCCAGTGCAGATCCTCGGCGATGAGGGAATCACTGAACAGTGCCGGATGCTGTTTTCCCTGTACGGCATAGATCAGGTTTTTCTCGACATCCTTTCGAGCTACGTACCAGGGTTCGCCACCGCCACCGATGCCGAGGCCCTGTCGTTGTCCGATAGTGTAATAACAGGCACCATGATGCTGACCCACGGTCTGACTATCCAGGGTTAATATCCTGCCGGATTTTGAAGGCAGATATGATTTCAGAAAGTCCATGAATCTTCTCTCGCCGATGAAGCAGATGCCGGTACTGTCCTTCTTGTCATGTACCGGAAGTGATAAATCCCGGGCTCGTTCCCGAACAGCCTTTTTGGTCATGTCTCCAATTGGAAAACAGGACTTGCTCAAGGTTTCCTGATTCAGTGTGTACAGGAAATAACTTTGGTCCTTGCCATCATCCAGCCCTTTCAGGAGTTTAAAATTTCCCTGGGTATTTTCGATTCGGGCATAATGGCCAGTGGCAATGTAGTCTGCACCGAGGCTGACTGCCCAATCTAGGAATTCCCTGAACTTGATCTCCCTGTTACAGACGATATCCGGGTTGGGGGTCCGTCCCTTGCGATATTCATCCACAAACCCGGTGAATACACGTTCCCAGTATTCCCTGGAAAAGTTGATGGTGTTCAGTTCAATGTCCAGCAATCTGCAGGTTTCCTCTGCATCTTTCAGGTCTTCAGCCGCGGAACAGTAGTCAGCTGTATCGTCTTCTTCCCAGTTCTTCATGAATAGTCCGGTGACCTGATGACCGTCTTCCACAAGCCGGGAAGCGGCGACCGAGGAGTCTACCCCGCCAGAGAGTCCTACCATGATGTTTGACATGGTTCCGAGTTTCCGTAGTCAGCCCGGGATTGGGGCAGGGATTGACAACCCGTCATTGTCGACCATTGTTGGTGCGCCTATTGATGACTCTACTCCAAAGCGAAATATCTTCCCAATCCTTGCTTGCCTGAATTGCAGGGAGGTAGCCGTTGGGTTGAAACCAGGAATCCACGACGAAACGAGCACCATTTGACTTTTGACGAATCTGTGCTGCCCAGTGCTGGCCAATAATGGCTCGGCGATAGGCTCTCTCGATTACCTCGAAATGCTGCAAAAGACCTTGTTGCTCAAATAGACGCAAGTAGGTAGTGGTATTGATGGACTCGTCGATACAATCCTGCTGGCCCGGAAACAAGTCTTGGTAATTGTCGATCAGAGGTAGGGACATGGCTACATCCTTGTGTGTCGGCGTGTATCGCCCGACTACTTCCTCCATCCAGCCTATGGCCTGCCTGATTTGCCGGAGTTCTTCTTGAGGTGTTTTGGCAGGCGGGTGAAACCAGTTGGCGACTTCCAGCCATTCATGTTCGGGCAGGTTGACAATTGACCGATTACGGCATCCGAAATCATAGCAAACCGTCATCGCATCCAGGCTGGGTTCAGGCACTGGTGGATCGACCTCCCTAGCCTGTAGCGGTCCCGCCATTTGCAGGGTGCAGACCACTGCCAGCAGACATGTTCCAATCGGCTTGAACTGTTTGAAAAACTGCATCATCGGGCAGGCGCTTTCCAGACTCGAAATCATCAATGCATTTTAGCACTATCTGATTTCTGAGATTATTGCGGTTTTGTTCAAGGGTTCTTCGGTCCATCCATAGAACTTCCTCGATCTGGGGGTCTATTTCGTGGTTTTCGACCTGTTGAAGCAGGTGCCCGCAAAAGGCAAACCGGAGATAGGAAATACCGGCCGGATTCTGCATGTAATAGATACCCACCAGCCCTTCCGGCTCAAACACCCATCCGGTTTCTTCGAGGCATTCCCGGATAACCGCTTCCTGCAGTGTTTCATGTTCTTCAAGATGACCGGCTGGCTGGTTGAACATTGAATTGCCGAGGATTCGCTCTCTGACCATCAGGTATTTGCCGTGGTCTTGTGCGATCGCAGCTACAGTCACATGCGGATACCAGGGTGTCGGTCGTTCAATTGTTGCCATGATTGTTCTGGAAGCTGGCTGGATCCTGCACATGCCCGGACTGCCTGAAAAAATCAGGTGAAAGGGTTTCGATAAAGCGACTGGCCTGTGCAGAGATGAATTTGCCTCGTCTGAGAATAATCCCATAGTTTCGTGGTGGAAAATGTTCGCCGACCGGGATAACGCCAAGTCGATCTTTTTTTTCCAGACAGATATCTGTCACGATAGAGATTCCAATTCCAATTTCAACGTAGCGTTTTATGACCTCCCAGCCACCGGTTTCAAGACTGACATTATGTTTGATGTTGTGGTTCCGGAAAGTCGATATTACGATATTCCAGGTGCTCAAATAGCGGGGTGGAAGAATCAGGTTGTACTCGGCAATTTCCTCAAGGCCTACTCTTTCCCTTCCAGCCAGAGGGTGGTTAAGCGGCGTGATCAGGGTAGGGACAAAACGACAGACCGGAAAGTAGTTCATGTCATCCGGAACCTCCAGCATGGACCCGACTGCGAAATCCGCATCATCGGCGCGCAACATGGCAAGACCGTCGACGCCGTTTACGTTATGCAGTCGGATACGTACTCCAGGATATTGTCTGGAAAAGGACTTGATGGTCTGGGGGAGCATGTACAGGATCGTGGATTCTCCAGCTGCGATGTTGATGTAGCCACTGTTCAGATTTCCGGATCGGGAGGCGAAGGTATCTCGGAGCGAATCCATGCCTTCAACCATCGGCAGGGCGATATCCAGCAATTCCTTGCCATCTGGAGTCAGACTGATTTTCGGGCCGCGACGCTCGAATAAAATGGTATTGAGTTCGCGCTCCAGAGCCTGAATCTGCAGTGAGACAGATGGCTGGCTGAGATACAGCTTGGTGGCAGCTTTCGAGATGCTGCCACTACGTGCCGTATGACAAAAAGCACGGAGTTGCTTCAATCGATTCTGTTTGTAGTAGGAGGCTGCCTTGGGTTTCATTTTCGAGAGATTGTCCTGTACCGTACAGCTTGTTTCCGGATCGGACAAATTATATCACCTGAGGCCTGGCCAGCAGCGTTGACTGGGACCCATTCTCAACATCAATCCGGTTGATGTTTGTCAGGTCGTAGTTGTTTGCCTGTCTTCCATGAACGAGTGTTTCTTTTTTCGGACGATTTGTCGATATAATGACTTGCCAAGGAGCGTATCGGAAAATGACGGTTTTCCATCCCGGTCCTTGCCTTTCGACGAATTGAGCAAACAGCAATACTGCCTTTCCAGTCATGAAGTTCATATTGAAACCCCTGCTTGCGGTTTTCCTGTATGGCATTGTGTTCCTGGTGACTATGGGTATTGGCCTTGGGCTTTATGCAATCACCCTGCTTGATGATTTGCCGACCATTGAGGAAATCCGGGAAATTCCACTGAATATCCCGCTTCGGGTTTATACGTCTGATAATAAAATGATTGCAGAATACGGTGTTGAACGCCGGATTCCGATAACTCTTGACGAAACCCCTCAACTGTTGCTTGATGCGATCCTGGTAACCGAAGATGACCGGTTCTATCATCATACGGGGGTGGATTTTCCGGGTCTGTTGCGTGCTGCGGTCAGTAATATTCTGACCAAGTCCCGGGGGCAGGGTGCAAGTACGATCACCATGCAGGTGGCACGCAACGTGTTTCTCAATCCCGAGAAAACCTATGTGCGCAAACTCAAGGAAATCCTGGTGGCGTTCAATATGGAACGGACCTTGACCAAGGATGAGATTTTCGAGCTGTACCTGAACAAAATCTTTCTGGGTCACCGTGCTTATGGATTTGCTGCTGCTGCGCGGGTTTATTATGGCGAAGATCTTGCGAATCTCAGTGTGCCTGAGATAGCGATGCTGGCCGGACTTCCACGGGCTCCTTCCCGTGATAACCCGATCAGTAATCCGGAGCGGGCCCAGGAACGCCGTGCTTTTGTACTGAAACGACTCCATGAGCTTGGGCGTATTGACAGTTTCAGCTATGAAAATGCCTTGGATTCCCCGATTACGGCAAGAAGACAGATCGGTGACACCACACTGATTGCTCCGTATGCATCGGAGATGGCCAGGCAGGTGTTGTACGACTATTTTGGTGAATCCGTGTATGAACGGGGATTGAATGTTACGCTGACCATAAACAGCGAATATCAGGCTCAGGCGGAGCAGACCCTCAGGGATGGATTAACTGCCTACGATCAAAGACATGGATATCGTGGGCCGGTTGACGAGATTGCGGTGGATGCATTTGATCCGATGGCTGATGTCGACAGGCTCAAGTCGGCAGTTCAGGGTTTTTCGAGTAGCAAGGAGATTGTTCCGGCGGCTGTAGTTAGGGTCGAATTTGACCATTTCGAAGCGTTTGTGCATGATAAGAAAGAGGATACCGGGATAGTAGCAAGGGTCAAACTTGATAATATGTCATGGGCTCGGGAACAGATTGGGACCAGTTGGCTCGGAGAAGAATTGCAAAGTCCTGCTGATGCAGTTAAGCCAGGCGATATTGTTTACTTGCGAAAGCCGCGGGCTGGTAGCGAAGAATCATGGTCACTGTCCCAGATACCGGAAGTATCCGGTGCCCTGGTCAGTCTTGACAGTAATACCGGTGCCATTTTGGCCATAACAGGTGGTTTTGACTTCTTCCTGAGCAAATTCAATCGGGCTGTGCAAGCCAAAAGACAGCCCGGCTCAAACATCAAGCCATTCATCTACTCAGCCGCTCTGGAACATGGATTTACTCCGTCAAGCATTATCAGTGCCGGACCGATTGTGGTCGAGGACAAGCTTGAAGGAGTTTGGCGCCCCCAGAACTACAGCAACAGATTTTTTGGGCCTACTCGTTTACGCAAGGCGCTCAGTCTCTCCCTGAACCTGGTTTCGGTGCGGTTGCTCCGATCAATAGGGATTGTTCCTGCGATTGAGCATCTTGCGAAATTCGGGTTCAGCCCGGAAGATTTGCCGCAGCATCTTTCCCTATCGCTTGGGGCCACCGAGGTCACACCGCTTGAAGTTGCCAGTAGTTTTGCGGTTCTTGCAAACGGTGGATATCGAGTTACACCGTATTTGATCGAAACTATTACGGATTCGGAAAACAACCCGGTTGTCCTGCCTGAACTGGATTGCATTGAATGCGACTTGGATGTGTCTGATGCAATCGTCAAGGAAGATGTCAACCCCACGCAAATTGGCTCTGAACCGGCCAAACAGGCCCTATCTCCCGAGAATGCCTTTCTCATGCAGAGCATGTTGCAGAGCGTAATCAAGGAAGGTACCGGGCGCAAGGCCCTGTCTCTCAACCGATCCGACTTTGCGGGAAAGACTGGCACAACGAATAATTTCAGGGATGCATGGTTTTCAGGGTTCATTCCCGATATAACGACCACGGTATTTGTCGGGTTTGATATCCCTCAATTTCTGGGGAATCGGGAATCCGGAGCAGTTGCCGCATTGCCAATCTGGATCAATTACATGAAAAGGGTGATTCAAGATTATCCGGAAAAGGCCTATCCGCGTCCAGAGACGATAATCACGAGATTCATCAACAAGGACACGGGCAGAATTACCAGTCAGGATGACCCGGAAGGTTATCAAGAATATTTTGTTCGTGGAACTGAACCCACAAACTTGCCCAATGCCAGTGATTCATCGGATGTTTCGGAAAACCTGTTTTGATCGTATATTGAAACCTGATCTTGCCGCATTGTTCGGTGCCGTAGAGGCATCGACCTTTCCAGGGCTGGACACCTGTTCCAGCGTTGAGGGAATGGAAGCATCTTCGGCCTTTATCAGTGTGCCTTGCGCTACACCCTACATTTCGGCAGGTCCCGTCCCTACGCAAGAAATAGCCCGGACTCCATCCGCAAGGCGGATGCATCACTAACTGCCAATATGGATCGGCACAGTTTCAGCATCGGCAGGCCATTGTTCCCAAAAGGCAGCATGCACGCCGTGGATTGCAGGGATTTGCCCTGACACGAAACAGATTCCACATCAAATTGGGAAACCATCAGAAAGACAGTCAGTACTGTTGTCGACAAAGGGATAATCCCCATTCTGATCGGGGGTGACGACTCGGTCCCCATCCCAATGCTTGACGCACTTGGGACACTGGCAAACAATACACTATCTTGCAGATTGGTGCCCGTATCGATTGGGTGACGAATTCCAGGGTGAGAGACTATCGCTGAATCAGAGTGGGACAATCCGACCCCTACAGGCTCACTTCACGGTGGAATCCCGCTTTTCGCTCAGGCTCATTTGTCATTGGATAACACTTGAAATGGCGATTAACCAGCCGATTCTGTATACTTTCTTACTTGTTACTCGTTGGTACTTTGGAGCGTGATTGAGAATGATTCGGACTGGGAATGAATATCGTGCCTCCTTGCAGGATGGCAGAGAGGTCTACATGAACGGTAAAAGGGTCGAGGACATCACAACCCACCCCCAGTTCAAGCCATTGATTGATGTGCGTGCACGCATCTACGACATGCAGCATGAGGATGCCTCGCAGGGCATAATGACCTTTGAGGAGAACAATGAACGATTTCCGGTGGGCAACCAGATCCCCACCAGACAGGAGCACTGGATCGCCAAACGTGATGCGGTTGATGCCGTGATGAAGGAAATCAGGGGAGTGGTAACCCGGGTTGGCGATGAAACCGTGGGGGAGATGTGGTCGCTCGCAGACGGGGCGGACATCTTGAATGAAATTGACCCTCGATTTTCAGTAAACATCAAGAATCATATTCAACTCGCGGTCGAGCGGGACCCCTTTCATGTGTCCGCAAACACTGATCCAAAAGGAGACCGTTCACTGCGCCCTCAGGATCAGGATCCGGATATGCTGGCCCATGTCGTCAGGGAAACAGATCAAGGAATCGTGATTCGTGGTGCAAAATACGAGACTGCTGCGGCCTACTCCAATCAGGCTTTTCTAAAGCCCACTATCGCCAACTGGGGCGATGAGACCTATTCGGATTACGCTCTGGGGTGTATTGTCAGAATGAATGCACCGGGAGTCAAGCACATCTGCCGCGCTGGGTTTCAAGGCGAAGGATCGATTGAGGATTACCCTCTGTCCCATCGCTTCGACGAGATTGATACCTTGATGGTACTTGATGATGTCCTTATTCCATGGGAGGACGTGTTGTTCTATCAACATACCCGAGCTGCGGCATTTATCCGTACTACCCTGCATCGTTATTCGGCGTTGCCATTCGTGCAGCGCCTGATCACGTATGCGGACATGATGATCGGAGCTGCACTCTGGAACGTCAGGCAGACCGGTCTGGATAGGCAGCCTGCCGTGCAGGAAAAGCTTGCTCAATTGGCAGTTTACCGTGAAGGAATTAACGCACATCTCACTGCCTGTATCGCGATGGCGGAAAAAAGCCCCGGCGGATTCCTGATGCCGAATCAGTCGCTATTGATGACGGGACGGGTGCATGCTGTCTCACAGTTACCTGCCATGATGCATATCGCTCGTGAGCTATGTGGAGGGCAGATTTGTGTAACCCCGGATCATGCAACCTTTGAAGGAGAGGAAACCGGGGCCTGGATGAAAAAGTTCTATACCATCAACGAGCGCTGGGATTCTGAAGACCGACGCAAGCTTCTGGCCTTCGCAAAGGATCTCCTGAATTCAGGATATGCCGGCCATCGACTGACCTTTCATCTGTTTGCGCAATCCCCACCCTTTGCCCATCTGGCAGCCGTATATCGGAATTTTGGCTGGAATGGTCCTCTGGAATTTGTCAAGGATGCCGCTGGAATGTCAGACCGCATCTCGGCGGACTGACTGTTTTGACAGAATAAGCCATGGATGAACATGCTCGTTACGGGATTCTGTCTGAATTGGTAGAAATCGGTCCAGTCATGGCCAGAAATTGCCTCTATCAGGTTCCCCACTGTAATGATGGTGGGTATCGGTCATCTGCGGTTGCCGTGATGCGCCGCATCAAGGCAGAAGGTGGATGGGGAGTGATATTTACCGAGCAAGTGGAACTGCATTACGGTACGGAAACCACGCCCTATATAGAGCTTGGGTTATGGAATGATAACGATATACCCATGTTTGCCATAATGGCCTCGAGCATCCATGAACACCAGGCCTTGGCCGGCATTGAACCCTGAATTCGTTTCAGGGTTGTCGAGGTTGAGCGAGCATACTGGAATGGACGGTATGCACGGACCATTTCATTGAATGGGCATCCGAGCCAAGCTCACAGGATTATCTGCGTTCTCTTCAAACAACTGTCGACATGTACCGGAGTTTTGATCCGATACTGGATCAGTATGATCTATTTGTCTGCCCGACTATGGCGACCAATCAGATTCCTGCTGAATACATGTGCTCCGACAGCGAAGTCATCATCAACAGTCAAAGTGTGGTTACCCACGAAGAGAAATGGTCATTAACCTATTCAACATGTTGAGTCATTGTCCGGTTCTGGTATTGCCTTCCGGTTTCGCTGATAACGGTGTGCCGACAGGCCGAACCTTCCATGATCGGAAAGTGATTGAGGCGGGGAAGGTGTTTGAAGCAAATACCGATTTTCTTGGAAAATGGCGACTTGACCCAAAACCGGGCCTTGACTGAAGCCCTTGAACACACCTGATCAGCCTACCCTGAACAGAGGGTAAACAAGAGAGAAAAATATCTGGCCTAGGCTCTCGTCTTTCAAGGCATGCTCTTTGGTCATGCTATACTTTATCTATTCAATAATCTCCTTACTCCTTGATTTCATAGTCCATGATAATGTCAGTTTTCAGAACCTTCCATGGGATTGATGTTCGTCGAGGGTTCATCATATCCTGCCTGATTTTTTGTCTGCCCGTGCTCTCAGGATGCATACCTGCTGTAGTTGGAGGCGTGGTTGGAGGTGCCGAACTGATCACCGAGAGGCGCACCGTTCAGCGCGTCATTTCTGATAATGCGCTTGAACTCAAGATTCGCGGGGTGAACAAACAGGATGAATTACTCGCCAATACCAATGTCAGCGTGACCGCTTTCAACGGATGGGTTCTATTGAGCGGTGAGGTTGCAACCGAAGAGCAGAAAAAGAAAGCCGAAGAAACAGCGAAATCGTATGAGGAGACCCGAAGGGTGATTAACGAGTTGCAACTGTCCGGACTTGCCGGTCTGGGCAGTGGGGCAAACGATGCCATTATCACGGGAAAAGTGAAGTCAACAATGTGGGTTGACAGTAGTGTCCCGGCCACCAATGTCAAGGTTGTGACAGAACGTGGAGTTGTCTTTCTCATGGGTATGGTAACCAAGGAAGAAGGTGAACATGCAGTTGCGGTTGCAAAAAATATCAGTGGTGTTCGCAAGATCGTCAAGGTTTTCGAATACGCTGTAGAGTAGGTGTCGGATCCCCGGCTTTCACTCTTGCCATACCGGTCAAGTGCAGGAAATGACTGGAAGTGGCTGGAAGAACAGGGGCGAGGATATCGCTTCATCAATGCTCTTGATGATCAATGGCAGTTCTGGCTACGATGGGCCTGGTTTCTGCAGCAGTTGAATTTGAGGAAGATACCGATTTGATATGATGATGGCAGTATGGCCGAAAGCACTCGTCATGGGAGGTGATCGGGCACCGGAAAACGTTGCGAATAGGAGGCTAGGCAATGGAATGGTCCATGCATGCCATCCGTTCCAGCATTATCGCTCAACCTCGGCAATCCTGAAACGAATTCAGAGTTCAAATGACCTGTTCTTGATCCTGACCGGTTTTTTGGGAACACAGGCTACTTTGTATCTGTTTCCCATGATCACCATTCACCAGTATTCTACATACTTGCCCAAGGTTCCTGAAGGGGCGTGATTACCACGCTGCAGTAATTCAATCGGAACATTATCCGGCGAATGGACAAATGCCATCTTCCCCTCTCGTTGGTGGTCGATCAATGGTAATGCCATTGTCCATCAGATGTTGACAGATTTCATGGATGTTGTTGACCTCATAGGCCAAATGTCCAAAGTTGCGACCTCCTCGATATTCCTCGGGATCCCAGTTGCAGGTCAGTTCCAAAAGTGGTGCGTCATTGATCGTAGCATTGTCCTTGTCTTCTGGGGGGGACAGATAAATCAGGCTGAATTGTCCTTCTTCACTCTCGAACCGCCTGATTTCAGTTAGCCCGGGAAGATCGCAATAGACACCTGAGCGATACATCCAGATCGACAGCCCGAACCATTATGTGCAGATATTTCATACGGGGTTCCGGTTTATTCCCAGTTGTCAAGTCAGGCGACAGGATCGCGTCTGAGGGATTGGCACATACAATGAATACCACCCCCGCCGGGAGTAATCATCGACATGTCAGGGTCATAAATCTCGAGTCCCAGCGCACGGGCCTTTTCTTTCAGCACCCAGCTTTTTTCAGGAAGCATTATGCGGTCCGAGCCCAATGACATGACATTGCACCCCAAATCAAGCATGTCCTGAAAAGGTACTGGAACGAGCTCGATATTTTTCGACTTCAGCCACATGATGATATCGGGATCCGTGGATTCCAGACACACGGCGGCCAGTTTGTGGGCAAGCATCACGACCATCACGTCAATGTGGACATAAAACGGGTCGATATCAGCGAGTCTGACCTCCCATCCTTCTGCCTCCAGCCACTTCTTGATCTGCAAAGCTGCTTCATGTTGACTTCGACCTTCATGACCTGACCATCCAAGAAGCAGAGTGCCAGGTTCAATGGCGTTGAAGTCGCCGCCCTCAAAGGTGCCTGCCGTGACATAATCATAGATGGGTATGCCAAGTTCAGAATAGGTCTCGATGGCCCGAAAATTCTCTCCGCGCCGCCACCAGTTTGCCATGTTGGTAATGATTGCGCCATAGGAGGTCATGACCGAGGAGTCACGAGCAAAAATCTGATAGGGTAGATTTTCATCGCCTTTCAGGAAATGTACGGTTACGTCGGCCGATTCAAAAGCCGACACGATTTCGGCGTGCTGTTGTTTTGCGGCAATTGCATCGAACGGAATTTCGCGGCGGATGCTTTTCTTCGAGATTGCACTGGTTTTCAACCATTGATAATGGTCAGCAGGGCCAAGCAGCACGTCTCGAAGTACGCCGTATTCGCAATCAGCACCCCAGGATTCCAGAGTTGGGGTGCCTCCTCCATCAATACGACATTTCAGCGGTGAAGAGGCATTCATAGGGTTCTTCGTAAGTGGTATTGGCCGAAATTATCAGGGTTGAGGGGATACGTGTCAATCAAAACAAGTGCAAAGAGTCCATGATCCAACTGAATCGAATCAAGACAAGGCACTAGCAGTATCAGGTGGACAGGGAAAAATCCCGGGTCATGCATCAAATCTCTCCAGTATTGCAAGTCAGAAGGAGTGATCGCAATGTTCAGAACGTCCAGGAGTTGCCGGGTTTGCACACAACAATCCTCTCCGTAATTGTGTCAACAGCACACAGAAAGATTCCCTGCAAAGTCGTGCATAATACCGGCATCAGGGAATACCCCATAGTTATTTTCCTGCTGTTCATTACAGGACCAGCGCGATTGGAAGTATTGCGATCGTTAACAGGGCCGCCCTTGCCCGGAGAAAGAGGCGGAATCAGGTTGTGAACAACCACCGATCTTAATTATCTTCCTGACCCAATTCGTTTGTATCTCAATGCCCAGTAATCCCAACCAGAGCGATATCAGTCGCTCAATAGCCATCTTTGCGTTTTCGCTAGGGGCATTGTATTTCTCGTATGCGTTCCTGCAACGGGTTTCGCCAAGCGTGATGACTTCGGAATTGATGCGGGATTTTCGAGTTGGGGGAACTCTGCTGGGTATGCTGTCGGCATTGTATTTCTATGCGTATGCGGCCATCCAGTTACCAGTGGGCATGCTGACTGATCGATTTGGTCCGCGCAAATTGATGAGTTTCGCCCTAGTTGTTTGTGCGCTGGCCACCATGGGCTTTGCACTCAGCCCGAATCTGCTTTCAGCAATTGTCCTGCGAGCCTTGATTGGCGGATCGGTCGCTTTTGCATTTGTTGGCACCATGGCGATTGCCGGGTATTGGTTCAACCACAATAGAAATGCCTTCCTTGCTGGTGTTCTGCAGACCCTGGGGATGTTGGGCGCAGTATTTGCCCAGGCACCACTCAGGTCGATTGTAGAGTCAATCGGATGGCGAAATACCATGCAAATTCTGGCGATAATCGCCGCGGTGTTGGCGCTATTGATTTATTTTGGGGTGCCGAAACGCACCCGGAACCAGCGGCAGGTAGTTTCCTACAATTTTCGCGAGGCATTCAAGTCCGTGGTCTTGAACCGTCAAACCTGGTTGTGCGCAATCATCGGTTTCGGCATGTGTGCAACCATGTTGTCATTCAGCGGGTTATGGGCTGTTCCATGGTTAACTACGGTACATGGCTATACGCCAACCCAGGCGTCTGCAATGGCCTCTACACTGTTTCTGGGCTGGGCGGTTGCTGCACCTGCTGTCGGATGGATATCGGACCAGATTGGTCGCAGAAATGTGCTGCCTCAGATCGGTGCCATACTCTATATTCTTGTATTCTTCGTTATCGTTTATCTGACTCCCGAGAGCGAATTTCTCCTGATTCTGTTAATTTTCCTTTGCGGTGCCTTCGGTTCAAGCGTGACCGTTTGCTTTACTGTCGTGCGAGAACACAACAATGCCGACTATGCCAGTACCGCATTGGGTCTCATGAATATGTTCGTTGTCGGTTCCGGTGCACTCATGCAACCGGCCATTGGCTGGCTGCTGGATATCAACTGGAAGGGAATCATGCTTGATGGCGCAAGAATCTACGACTCAGAGGCATATGCGATCGGCTTTTCAAGCTTGCTTGTGATTATGGCCCTGGCGTTGATTTCGACATTTATACTCAAGGAAACGTATTGTCGATCGCTGGACTCGGATGCGGCTGTCCCTCTTTCTGAAGTGTACGGGCCAGTATCCAGAAAATGATGAGGTTATCGGTTATGGCATTGCCGTTGGCATGAGCAATCATGAACACCAGTCCTGATAATCTTTCTCAGACTGTCGAAGAGGTTCCACAATCCGGAATATTTTTCAGGTTTCTGGGATTGCATACCCTGCTGTATGGAATCTTTCCATTCTACATCCCGGTGTATATGTGGACACAGGGAGTCACGCTCGGTGGAATTTCCTGGTTTATCGCATTCAGCGGATCCGGCTTCATTTTGGGGTTGTGGGTATGGGATCGTTTGCGAGGAACGATATCCCTGGTTTCCATGTTTGCACTGTCCCTGTTACTGGAGGTGCTACTGTTGCTGTTGATTCTGGTAATGAAGAGCGGAGGTACGGCGATGGTGTTGGCTATGGGCTTTGCCTATGGCTTCTACAACTGCTTTTACTGGACAACCCAGCGAGCCATGTTCTATTCGCTGATCAATCTCCAGAATTCAGGCAGAAAGTACGGAAACCTGCAAATCTTCGTTGGTGCCCTGTTGCAGGTCGGGATCGTGATCGGTGGATATATTCTGGACATGTACACGTACTACCACATGCTGATTGTCTCTGCCTTGATTGCAGGCCTCGGATTGCTGTTTTTACTCCCATCAAGGCCCGATTATCCAAGAGCGTTATCTGACCAGCCCAGTCTGTCTATCCCTGAGGTATTACGGTTCAAGGATCAGCACAAATCCAGAATGATGTTTATCACGGATGCCACATTCCTGTTTGCCGAGAGTTTTTTCTGGGTTATCACGCTGTTCATGCTGGTGCACGAGAGTTTCCTCAGTCTGGGAATCGTCGTTCTCTCGCTGGCAGTGGTGTTTGGTTTGGTCTTCTATTTCCTCAAGAATGTCATTGACCGAATATCTTCAAGAAATCTATTCCAGATTGCCGTGGTGTTGTATGCACTTTCCTGGTGGCTGAGGTCGTACATCAATGAGCCAATGTCGTTGGCATCCCTGTACTTGGTGATGGTGGTGATTACCTTTCTGACTGCCTTTTTCCGCCTGGCACTGAATAAGCGTTTTTACGACATTGCACAGCACGGTCTAGGCAATGCCTATCTGGTGTTGAAAAGCTATTTTACCCAGATGGCCACATTGATCATTTTTGCCTTGATGGCCTGGGTTTTCATGGTCGCTGGCGATCAGGTGGAATTGCTGGAATATGTCTACTGGGTGCTGGCAGTATGCTCCTTGTTGTACTGGATATACGACAGGCGAACCGAGAACGGTTCAACCGGATAAATTCCCTCTCACTGCCGCCACTCCAATCTCGCGATATTGACGAGCATCAAACTGGATTGGGTTGGTTGAAGCTGAAGGGTCGGCTACTGCCATTTCCCCGACTTCAGTCATTCGGGATTCATCGATGCCCAGTTCGGAAAGTGTATTCGGAATGCCGATTTTGAGGCGCAAGTCGACAATCCAGTCGAAAAACGATTCAAATCCTGCACCAAGTGCAAGATAGCGTGAGAGTGTGATGATCTCCGGTTCAATGGCATCCCGATTTGCTCGAAGTACATAAGGCATCAGTACTGCGTTCAGCGTACCGTGATGGGCATCATAGAGCGCACCGAGCGGATGGGCGAGAGCGTGCATGGCACCAAGGCCGCGCTGAAATGCTGTTGCTCCCATGGCAGATGCCGTCAGCATCTGTCCCCGGGCATGCAGATCAGATCCATCATGAACTGCCTTTTCCAGATTGTCGTGGATGATTCGAATTCCTTCGACCGCGATACCGGTGGCCATTGGATGAAAAACCGGAGAGCAGTAGGCTTCAAGGTTGTGGGACAAGGCATCCATCCCGGTCGCGGCAGTTAGCGAAGCCGGGAGACTGATGGTCAGTTCGGGATCAAGGACAACACTAGCCGGACACATACCGGGGTGGAACAGGATAACCTTTCGTGGCTCATCCTGCTTGACGATGACTGATGCACGGCCCACCTCCGATCCGGTTCCTGCCGTAGTGGGTATCGCGATGGTTGGGAGAATTCGGTGTTGGTCTGCCCGTTTCCAGTTATCACCGATATCCTCAAGCGCCCACAGTTCGCAATTCTGATATGCGAATGTCGCGATCGCTTTCCCCGCATCCAGGGCACTGCCTCCGCCTAACGCGATCACGCCATCGTGTGCATGTTCGCGGCATATGCGGTTACCGGCATCCACGTCGGAACCAGTCGGATTGGCGCGAATATCACTGAACAAGCCAACTGACAAGCCCGCCGAGCGGCAAGTTTCCAGGATACTGTCGGTCATGGAGAGCTGGGCAAGGCCGGGGTCGGTGACTACAAGGGGGGAAGAAATATTCAGATTCCGGCAGATTTCGGCAATTTCACGTACCCGTCCACATCCGAAACGGATCGCAGTTGGATAGTTCCAGTTAACCGCATCCATTGTCATGTCTCCAGAGTAATCCGGATTGGGCAATGATCGGACCCCATCTGGTCATTCAGGTAGGTGACCTGCCCTGCCAGGTCCAGTGAATCCTCGTGCATCAGAAAATAGTCAATCCGCCAGCCAATGTTTCTATCTCGGCCCCTGCTGATCATGTGCCACCAGGAATAGACATCCCTGGTGGTCGGATTCTGGTGTCGCCATGTGTCAACCCATCCATCTTTGTGCAGGCGATCCATCCATGCTCGTTCACTTGGATGAAAACCAATATTTCCGTCATTCTCCCTGGGTCGGGCAAGATCAATCTCGTTATGGGCGACATTCATGTCTCCACCGACCAGTACGGTACCGCCTCGATTCCTCAACTGATTCATGTAGTCATGGGTCCGCTCATAAAAGACCAGTTTTTCCTGCCATGCCTGTTCGCTTTTGCCGCCATTCGGGAAATAGATTCCGAGAACATTCCAGTCGTGTCCGCCCAGCCGAAACGAGAGTTGACTAAGCCGTCCTTCATCGGCATTCGGTGCATTGGGGATGGTATCTGAAAACTCCAGGGACTCAATTCTGGATTCGATATCCTTGTGCAGCCATGCCGAAGTACCGGAGTAGCCCTTTTTTTCGGCACTGTTGTAGTATTGCCGGTATTCGGCATAAGCGACTTGAAAGGGCCTGAACTGGTCGGGCTGGCCTTTCGTTTCCTGTACCAGCAGCACATCCGGTTTTTCCGCATCGATGAAGCGCCCCAACTCTCCTTTGCGTTCAACGGCTCTTAAACCGTTGACGTTCCATGAAATGACTTTCATTACAGTACTTGTTTTCTGGTGATTGATTGATATCCGGTTATCCGGGTTGAGGAATTATGGTACATCATTTCGTATCCAGATTTCCTGTTTCGGTTTTTGGCAGTGACGTAATGTATCGGGAAGTGATTCTTCAGAAGGGCGGGGGGGGTTCTTGATCAAACAGGAGTTTCACTGTGCCGTACTGCTCTACTGTTTGGCATGACTTCCAATCAATCATTGAGTTAAATTAGCAACCCGTTCAAGACATTGTAATGCAAAACATTTTCGTCTGCGTGAATAATCGCAGTCCGGCATTGCTTGTGACCTTGCAGAACCAGCATTCTTGTAGGGCTTCCACCTGGAGATGTTCATAATCTTGCAGACCTGCCGGATATTATGCTGTTTTTCGTTGTACTGCCTGGCAAATTGAGTATCTTTCAAGTCCCTTGTAAATAACACTCAGTAACGAGATGTCTTTGTTACACACTCTGCCGGATATTGCCCATTGTTTCCATAGTACGTTACGTTCGTTTTTAGAGATGATGACTGGCATGCAGCACCAAAACTGTCCCACCATCGTCCTGCATGCAGAAACTGGTCAAAGTTGTTCGCTGCGGTCCTGTTTCGATACTAAAATAGGGAGCCTGGGATCAATATCAACCCTGTCAAAGAAAGGAGTTACTTATACACAATGCAACTGCATAGCAAACTGCCGGACGTCGGTACCACAATATTTACCGTGATGTCGAAAATGGCCCAGGAATTTGGAGCCATCAATCTATCTCAGGGTTACCCTGACTTCGAACCGGATTCCGTGTTGATTGACCGGCTTATGTACCATGTCCACTCAGGCAAGAATCAGTATCCACCAATGACCGGTATCCCGGAATTACGGCAGGTGATATCCGGTAAACTGAAGAAACACAGCGATATCGATGTGGACTTTGATAGCGAAATCACCATTACCAGTGGTGCAACCGAGGCCCTGTTTTGCGCAATTTCCTCGGTGGTACATCCAGGCGATAAAGTGATTGTATTTGATCCATCTTACGACTCCTATGGTCCGGCAGTTACTCTTGCGGGCGGTGAGATGATTCACATACCCATGACCTTGCCGGATTACCGAATTGACTGGGAAGTATTGAAGGGACATCTGGATGACTCGGTGCGTATGATCATCATCAATTCTCCCAGTAACCCAAGCAGCAGTGTTCTTCATCCACATGACCTGGATTTTCTGGCAGAAATCATTCGTCCGTATCAGTGCGCCGTGTTGAGTGACGAAGTCTACGAACATATTATTTTTGATGGAGTACCGCATGCCAGCGTACTGACCCATCCAGAATTACGTAGTCGATCATTTGCGGTTTTCTCGTTTGGCAAGACCTATCATGTAACAGGCTGGAAGATCGGTTACTGTGTCGCACCGGCCGAAATGACTCGGGAATTTCGCAAAATACATCAGTTCAATGTATTTACGACTCCGACTCCCATGCAATGGGCGTTGGCCGATTTTCTGGAATCCAGTCCCCGGAACTATCTTGAATTGCCGAATTTTTATCAGACCAAACGGGATTTGTTTCGATCACTGATTGCTTCCTCCAGATTTGAGTTGTTGCCATGTGCTGGAACCTATTTCCAGCTCGCCGATTACAGCCAGATCTCCGATCAAGGGGATGTGGACTTTGCTGCATGGATGACCCAGGAGAAGAAAGTGGCCGTGATTCCATTGACGCCGTTTTACCGACAGGCACCGGATACCAGGATTGTGCGATTCTGTTTTGCCAAACAGGATGAGACCCTGGTGGAAGCCGCCGAAATCATTAATGCGATATAGGGTGAAATCATACGATGGGCAATCTCAGGGTATCAGTCGTTCAGTGTGACCTGGTCTGGCAGGATCCAGCGGCGAACTGCAAGAGAATCGCACAGCAACTCGATGCGATTGACCAGACGGACCTGGTTGTCCTGCCAGAGTTCTTCAGCACCGGCTTCTACCCGGACCCTGAAGCAAGGTATGAGACCATGGAAAGCGATACGGTGCTCTGGATGACCGAGATGGCAAGGTCTCTGGATGCGGTTGTGACTGGCAGTGTGGTGATGCAGGTCAAGGACAAGGGTGTTCCGATTTATCTGAACCGAATGCTGTGGGCTAGCCCGGACGGCACTTTGGACTGGTATGACAAGCGGCATTTATTTCGTTACGGTCGAGAACACCTTTCCTATACGGCAGGTGATGAGCGAAAAGTCATGCAGCTTGATGGATGGTCGATCGCCTTGTTTGTCTGCTACGATGTTCGATTCCCGGTCTGGTGTCGTAATCGGTCCGATTATGACGTAGCCCTCTATGTGGCAAACTGGCCACATGCCAGACAGTATGCATGGGATACTCTGGTGCGAGCAAGGGCTATCGAAAACCAGAGTTATGTGCTGGCAGTCAACCGGGTAGGAAAAAACCCCGAAGGTGAGGAATTTCGAGGAGGCAGTGCGATTATCGACCCGCTGGGCAAACCGCTGGTCTCATGCGAACAATTGGAAATGATTCAAACTGCGATGCTGTCCATGTCTGCTCTACAGGATATTCGGGCAGATTTTCCTGCGGCTATGGATCAGGATAATTTCACCATTATTGACGGTTGAGCATGGGGATGACCAGAGATATTGCCCAGTTCGCGATTGGCACTTCCGAGGATGAAATTTCGCAACAGGCCCTTGCGGTTATGGCTTTATCACTCATGGACTGGTTCGCCGTGGCAATTGCGGGAAAAGAACAACCCGCCACTCGAATTGTGTCCCGCATCATTCAGGAAGAAGGAGGCGCTGCACAATCCAGCATACTGGGAAGTTCCACAAAATATCCAGCCCGGGCAGCAGCATTGGTCAATGGGGTTTCCTCTCATGCGCTGGATTATGATGATACGCATTTTGCCTATGTCGGGCACCCGAGTACCGTGATTGTTCCGGCAGTACTGGCCCTTGCCGAGCATCATGAGTGTACGGGCCAGAAGTTTCTGGATGCTGCCCTGATTGGTGCAGAATCTGCCTGCCTTATCGGAACCTGGCTGGGCAGGAGACACTATCAGGCAGGGTTCCATCAGACGGCTACTGCTGGTTGTTTGGGGTCCACTTTAGCGTGCGCCCGTCTACTCGAACTTGATCTGGAGCAAACTCAACATGCCTTGGGAATTGCTTCAACACGGGCAACAGGTCTCAAGTCACAGTTCGGAACCATGGGCAAACCCTATAATGCGGGGGTGGCGGCAGCGAATGCTGTTGAAAGTGTATTGCTGGCAGGGTATGGGTTCTCTTCAGCAGGGAATGCCCTGGAATGTGAGCAGGGGTTTTCGGCAACCCATGCTGGAGAGGAACATCAGCTGGGAGATCTCTCGGAACGTTTCAGGAACAACTGCCTGTTTGAATCGGTACAGCACAAATTCCATAGTTGCTGTCATGGGATACATGCATCGCTTGAGGCATTCGCTCAAATCATGGATGACTGTCGTTTCAGCCATGAGGAAATCAAGAGGGTATCCGTGTCAGTCAATCCTCGCTGGATGAAGGTTTGCGATATCAAGCATCCACAAACCGGCCTGGAAGCAAAATTCAGTTATCGCTTTGCTCTTGCAATGCTGGCCTTGGGTATCGATACGGCAGCACCTGCAAGCTTTGCTGATGAAGTGTGTCAATCCACGGAACTGGGCGAATTTGCAGACAGAGTTCAGGTTGAGCCGGATGCAGGGCATCCTGATACCGCAACTACGGTGACGATTGAGACCCATTCGGGTTCGATTCACAATCAGTATCACGATCTCGAAAACCTGCCTGATCTCGCAATACGCACCAGAAAAGTTCGGGCAAAGGCTGAATCTCTGATTGGAGAGACCGTCGTACGGCAAATCTGGGACTCTATTCAGGCGTTGCCATACACCGGTATTGATCAGTTCATGCAAGATGCAAATTGCTTCTGATCAAACAGAATCAAGGGCATGGCTCCGGTCAGTACGGTAACTTCCGATAAAAGTGGCGATTGGCGTTTTGCCAAAAAGCTGCTTCCCTATCTAGTTGAGCGCTGGCAACGGGTTGCAATTGCTCTTGTCCTGTTGATTCTTGCCCGATTGGCGAATGTTTCGATCCCTCTCATCCTCAAACAGATTGTTGACCATCTCGGAGAAATTCAGGTCACGCTGGCTATCCCTCTGGTGCTTCTTCTCGGCTACGGGCTGTTCCAGTTTGCTTCAACATTGTTTACCGAGCTCAGAAATGCGGTATTTCATCGAATTGGTATCGATATCGTCTGCAAAATCTCGTCCAGGGTATTCTCTCATTTGCACCAACTGTCCTTGAAGTTCCATCTGGAACGCAAGATGGGCGCAATGTTTCGGGACATTGACCGAGGCAATCAGGCAATTTCGCGATTCCTGAATATGGTTGTGTTCAGCATTGCCCCGGTGGTGCTGGAAATGACGCTGGTGATCGGAATCCTATGGAATCAGCTTGGAATTCAATATGCATTGCTTATCATTATCGTGGTAATCATTTACGTAATCTATACATTGCGGATTACCAGCTGGCGTAGAAGGTTTCAGATACGAATGAACGAACAGGATTCCAGTGCCGGAACCCGACTTCTGGATTCATTGATGAATTTCGAGACCGTCAAAGTGTTTGGCAACGAGGGTCGGGAGCTGGATCGCTATGACCGGTCCATGCGAAAATGGGGCCAGGCTTCCTACCAGAATAATCTGTCTCTCTCGCTTCTGAATGTCGGTCAGGGCCTGATAATTGCGATTGGGTTGGCGGTACTGATGGTGATGGCTGCAACTGGAGTTCGTAATGAAACACTGACAGTTGGAGACTTTGTCATGCTGCATGCTTTTCTGCTGCAGCTGTATGTTCCCCTCAATGTTCTGGGTACCGTCTATCGAGAGTTGAACCATTCCCTGATTGACATGGGGCGAATGTTTCAATTGCTGGATGAGGAAATCGAAATCAAGGACAAGCCGAATGCCGATCTGCTTAGAATCACTGTGGGAGATGTTGAATTCAGGAATGTTGACTTCAGTTATTCCCCGGGCCAGAAGACACTGAGCGACATTTGTCTGCGAATTCCCGGAGGCCGGCAA
This sequence comes from Gammaproteobacteria bacterium, assembly GCA_022822625.1. Taxonomy (GTDB): domain Bacteria; phylum Pseudomonadota; class Gammaproteobacteria; order Arenicellales; family Poriferihabitantaceae; genus Poriferihabitans. Next base: position 38,606 of record JAJEAV010000080.1, read on the forward strand.
CTGGCGATTGTCGGCCCATCCGGGGCTGGTAAGTCGACTCTCGCTAGATTGTTGCTCAGGTTTTATGAACCGCAGCGTGGGCAGATTCTGATTGATGGTCAGGATATTCGAGATGTTCGTTCAGGCAGTCTACGCGAGGTGATCGGCATCGTGCCGCAGGATACTGTTCTGTTCAACGATACCATTGGCTATAACATCGGCTATGGTGATCCGGATGCCGGGAGGGAGGCGATTGAAGAGGCGGCGCGGATTGCCCAGATACATGATTTTGTTCTACAGCACCCGGAGCGATATGAAGCTCTTGTTGGTGAGCGTGGCTTGAAGTTGTCTGGCGGTGAAAAGCAGCGCGTGGCGATTGCGAGAACTGCCTTGAAAAAAGCCAGAATCCTGATTTTTGACGAGGCGACCTCATCGCTTGACAGTCGTGCAGAGAATGCCATTGTGGAAGCGATGGACCGGGTTTCGCAAGATGCTACAACATTGATTATCGCCCACCGACTCTCGACAGTGGTTGAGGCTGACGAAATTCTGGTGCTGGATAATGGTCAGATTGTGGAACGGGGGGCACACGAAGTACTGTTAAGTCAACGGGGGTTGTATGCCCAGATGTGGGAACTTCAACAGAAAAACAAGTCTGGGATTGATCCATGCGATGCCATGGGTCAGACAAAATAACCAATGAGGGGAAATCATTGATGAAAGCAATATGGTATGAAAAGCCTGGCAAGGCCAGTGAAGTTTTAAAGTATGGCGAGCAGCAGAAACCTGCGCCTCGTCCCGGTGAAGTTCTGGTTCGAGTCGAATACTCGGCAGTGCACCCTTCGGATGTGAAAAAGCGTGCTGGATTACAGCCCGCCGGGTTTGAAGATGGTTTTGTGATTCCACACAGTGATGGTTCCGGTACCATTGAGGATGTTGGAACAGGTGTTGAAGATCGCCGTGGAGAAAGGGTCTGGCTGTACCAGGCCCAGTATGGTCGACATTGTGGCTCCTGTGCCGAATACATTACAGTACCATCCGGGATGGCACCAAGACTGCCAGACAATGCGGACTTTTCAATAGGGGCCTGTATCGGAATACCTGTCATGACCGCGTATCGGTGCGTACATGTGGCCGGCAATCCCGCTGACAGGGTTGTTCTGGTGACGGGAGCTTCTGGTCGGGTCGGGTTTTACGCCGTACAATGGGCCAAACTTGCCAACGCCAGAGTCATTGCAACGGCGGGAACGGTTGAAAATTGCCAAGTAGCTCTTGATGCAGGTGCTGATTGGGTGCTGAATTACCGGGAAGGTGATCTCGCACAGCGTATTTTCGAGTGTGCCGGGTCGGGAGGGGTTGATCACATCGTAGATGTCGAGTTCGGACAAAATGCAAGAGTCAGCGCTGAAGTCCTGAATAACTGCGGTACTATCGCTACTTACTCTTCATCAAGGGATCCTGAACCGCTGATTCCCTTCTATCCGATGATGTTCAAGAATGTCTCCGTGCATACGGTTTTGGTCTATAACATGCCGGATGTGGCCAAGCAGCAGGCAATCAATGCGGTGAATGATGCGTTTTCAGGAAGGAAGTTGAAGCACCGTATATCAGCGGTTTTTCATCTTGCGGAGACCGCAAAGGCACACGAATTGATTGAGAGCGGTGCTGCTGCCGGCTGCGTATTGATCCGGACGTCGGGAGAGCCGGATTGACCGTACATTAACAGGGAATATCAGGGTAAGCGGCCGAGCGGGTGCCTGTAAGTGGATTATTGTTGATATCCCGGTATGTGAACACCAGCGATAGTTTGAGTGTATCGCCATGATTCCGGCTGGCGGCATGCAGGGTCCTACTGTGAAAAAACAGTACATCACCACATTCGAGATTGGCATTGATGGCAGTATCAATTACTCCCCTGTTTTCATTCAGGTCTTCACGAAAGAACAGTGCACCATCGAATCTACCCCTGTCAAAACTCAGTCGGTGTGATCCGGGAATCAGGCGCATGCCACCATTGGTCTGGTTTTCGTTACCAAGGGCTAGCCACACGTTGACCAGATCAGGTTTGTCAAATAGCCAATAGCGAATGTCTTGATGCCATTTGGTGGAACTGCTGAAGCCAGGGTGTTTGGTCATCAGGCAGTTATGGTGGTTTTGGGAGAGAGCGATTTGTTTGCAGTCAAGGAGACTGCGTACTCGATCGGTGACCTGTTTGCTTGTTGCCCACTTACGGAAGATCCTGTCTCGGGTATATGCATTCAGCAGACGACGTGGGGTATTGCCCCCAAGTGATTGACGGTCATGTGGGGAACCCGGATACTGGACATCGGTTTCGTACTCAACCGGAGCGAGCAATGGGTCCATGGATGCCAAGGCGATCTTTCGAATGGATTCGCATAATGGTGCAGACCCAAGGCTGGGAACGATGATGAAGCCATCTTCGTGAAACTTTGCAATCGATTCTTGATCGAACATAGTGAGCCAGGCTAATGGTCGGGGTGAGAGGATTTGAACCTCCGGCCCCTGCCTCCCGAAGGCAGTGCTCTACCAGGCTGAGCTACACCCCGATATCGGTAGAAACCATGTATTGTACTTGCCGGGGCCGAGCGGGTGAAGAGTCTAAAGAAAATTGATAACTTCCTGAACCCTGGAACAGTGACGAGTAAAACTCCTTCCTTTTGCCTGATTTAGGGGATGAGTTAAATCAAATTGCCAGGACAATGCTGCAGGTGACTGCAGACCATGAAGTCATCAACTGGGGCACGCGATGCCGGCTGTTCGCTATTTGTGAAGCCTTGATGAACTGGGCATGTTCTGCCATCGTGAAGTGATGTCTGCCCATCGAGCCATGGGCAAGATTGATGGCATTGACTGTAAATATCCGAGATACCGGTTATCCGGCCATCAGTGGACCTGGATTTGCCATACGGTAGTGAGTCCAGACTCACATCTTGCAAAGGAAGTAAATAAAGGAATATGCCATGATCAAGGAAACAGAAAAGAAGAAGTTTCGACCTGGCGAGATCGTCAAAACAATGCAAGGCCAAGGATTTAAGCGGTTTAATATGCATCATCATACTCAATTATGGAAGAGAAAAGATGCAAAAAATCAGGCTTGTGGATTCGGTGTTTTAGTAGTGGACCAATGGTATTGGTATGAACGATGGGTATGTGAAGTAGAGAAACATTGTGAAGCCAATCGAATGGATTACGTATGAACGAAAGACAATTAAACAACAAATCAAGAGGATCCTGATTTATTTGTATTTGGTCTTATCCTGCTTTCAAGGAAACCTCTCGAAAGCAACATGGCGAGTCCTTCATTCCATATCAGAACACTAAATGACCATTCAAGAACCATCTTTTTTATTCTTGGCTATTGTTGTATATAATTCTCCAATGTAATGCTTGGGGGAATTCCCTGGATCAATGACCGAAGGTCCTTCACCTTGACCAGTGGTGTACGGAATCGTGACCCATCGCCGGATGTGCATCCGTTGCTTCTGCCAATGGGGCTGACCGGCCAGACAATTCGGGTCGACTGAATTCTTCGTTTGCTGCTTGTTTCTAAAGTGGGTATGAATCTTGTTGCCCAGGTCATGATAGAACAACGGTATTCATGAGTTTGCGTGCATCCTCGTCCGTGCCTTTTCGGTTACAGCGCAGTGAGCTTGTAGTTCCCGGATCCAATCTGGGAATGATTGAGAGTGCTGCGAGAAGTCAAGCGGATTACGTGTTACTGGATTGTGAAGATTCGGTAGTATCGGATAAAAAAGACCAGGCAAGAAGCAACGTTATCAGTGCCTTGAATGAAATCGACTGGAAGCAGGCGGGCAAGACCGTTTCAGTTCGCATCAACGGGCTGGAGAGCCGCCATATGTACTGGGATGTGTGCAAGATTATCGAAAAGGCTGGAGACCATATCGATACTTTTCTAATTCCCAAGGTGGGCTCTCCTGAAGATGTTCATGCTGTTGAGAAATTACTCTCCATTGCTCTACTGGATTCTGGCATAACGCGCAGGGTTGGTTTGGAGTGCCTGATTGAGACGGCATTGGGCCTGGTCAATGTTGAAGCCATTGCCCGCCTGTCCTGTGCGACTGGGTCGCGTCTTGAAGCCCTACATTTTGGCGTGGCTGACTTCTCAGCAAATTGCCAGTCACGATCTCTGGCGATTGGAGAAACAGGTCATCTCTGGCATCCAAGTCTGCAACGAATGCTGATTGCATGTCGGGCCTATGGCCTAAGGGCGATTGATGGTCCGTATGGTGATTTCAGTGACGCACAAGGATACATCGATATTGCCAAAGGTGCAGTAGCGATGGGGTATGAAGGCAAATGGGCTATCCACCCGGCACAGGTTGATCTTGCGAATCAGGTGATGTCTCCAGCCATTGCCGAGATAGAACAAGCCCGCAAGATACTGGATGCTCTGGATCAGGCTCAAGGTTCGGGGCAGGGCGCGGCCTCTCTGGATGGAAAAATGATTGATGCTGCATCAGGAAAAATGGCCGCAAACATCATAAACAAGAGTCTTGCCATCGCCGAGAAATCTTCCGCATAAATCAATTGGCGGAGAGTGAGGGATTCGAACCCTCGGACCTGTTACAGTCACCGGTTTTCGAAACCGGCGCATTCGACCACTCTGCCAACTCTCCATGGGGCAGATTATAAATCCATTTCCATGCAGTCCGAATGTTTCCGAGTGAACGGTTATAGCATGTCATGCTCTTCAAGAACTTTACGCGCAACCCGGAAACATTCGAGCGACTGGGGAACGCCACAATAAATTCCGATGACATGAATGATGGCGCGGATTTCTTCCATGCTGACGCCGTTGTTGATTGCCCCTCGGCAATGGATTTCCCACTCATGCATTTTGCCTAGAGCCCCGATCATCGCAAGGTTCATCATGGACCGCGTCTTGGGAGCAATTACTTCATCGCCCCAGCCAAATCCCCAGCACCAGGCGGTCATTGCTTCCTGAAACGATCGGGTTAACTCATCAGCATTATCAAGATTATTTTGTACATATGCATCCCCCAGAGTCTCTTTGCGCTTTGCAAGGCCTTTGGAAAAAAGATCATCATCCATAGTGAATTACCTTAATTCTGAAATTGTTTGAGGTCTACATTATGCCAGACAATGCGTCGACTGAAGCTGGAATCCGGCAGTGTTAATCGTCTGAGCGTGGTCGTTTGTTTTCCGGGTCAAACTGCGCATCAGCGATAACGGAGGCCCTTCGTGGAGTGTTGAGAATCAGGACTTCAAGCTCGGTACCCGGCAGTGCAAATTCAGGTTTGACATAACCGAACGCCAGATACTGTCCAATTGCATAACCATATCCTCCGGAAGAAACATGTCCGATTGGCTGATTTTCATGAAGAATCGTTTCACCACCCAAAGGGTCGGCAATTGATTGCGAATTATTCGGTTCTTCCAGTTTGAGGTAGGCCAGTTTCCAGCGTACGGCCTCAGCCGTAGAAATCCGTGCACCCTGAAAGCCCCGTTCCCGGGAGAAACGCATTACATCTGCTTCGGCTACCGTCACTTCGGATGTAATCTCGTGACCGGATCGATAGGCTTTTTCCATGCGCATGGCATTCAGCGAAGCAGAACCAGTGTGGACGATGTCTTGACTGAGCGATGTGTTCATGAGGGTAGTGTAAACCCTGAGCATTTGGCCCATGGGTATATGCAACTCCCAACCCAGTTCTCCGGTATAGGTAACTCGCATCGCCCTAATGTTTTCAGTCTCGCCGATCTTCATGGTCTGGGCAGACAACCATCGAAAATTCGTATTGTCCAGATTTGTATTGGTACATTCTGCGAGAATCCTGCGGGACGCTGGACCGGCAAGCATGATGACCCCGATTTCGTTGGAGAAATTGCCAAGGGTGATGTTTTCATCTTCGAGTCTTTGCGATTTCAGCCAATGGAACAGATAAGCTTCCCGGGCTGCGGCATACACTAGGTAATAGTGATTTTCTTCGAGCTTGACGAGTGTAGTCTCGCCCTCAATCCTTCCATTTGCGGCGACTAGATAAGTTAGTGAAATGCTTCCTTGTTTGGTGGGAATCCTGTTCGAGGAGATGCGGCTCAAGTACTGATCTGCATGTTCGCCGGATAGCTCAAGTTTCGAGAAGGCACTTAAGTCGGCAATTCCGGCATGGGCGCGAAGCTGCCTGACTTCTTCTCCGACAACATCGTGTAGGCGAGTCCTGGCGAAACTCTCGATATGCTGCCTGGGTGTATTTCCTGTTGCATACCAGTAAGGTCTCTCCCATCCCCCGATATCCTGATAGACCGCGCCATTTTGCCTGAGAACATCGTAAAGCGGAGTCGTTTTCGAATGTGATGGCCGACAGCCCGGACGATCAAGGTTGGGGAATGGAATCTCATGCCTTAACAGGTAGTCTTCCTTGGCTTTTTCGATACGGTAGATATCGTCAATTCGAGCTCCAAAACGCATGGGGTCAAAGCTGTTCATTGAAATATCCGCAGCACCATGAGTCATCCACTGAGCCAGGTATTTCCCTGCACCCGGTCCCCAGGCAATACCCACTTGCGAACCACAGCATAACCAGTAGTTCGGTATCTTGCAGGGTCCAAGCAGCATGTTGCCATCCGGGGGGTGGGTAATGGCACCATGAACGACGCGGCGGATACCAAGCTCGGCAAAGACCGGCATTCTTTCCATTGCATTTTCGAGCCAGGGCATGATTCTCTCGAAATCTGGTTCAAACAGTTCATTTTCCGACTCCCAGGGAGTTCCCTGGTCCCATACGGTGGCTGCATTGGCTTTCTCATAGATGCCGATTAACCCTGACTGTTGTTCCATGCGGATGTATCCTGAAACTTTTTGGTCATCCCTGACCACTGGGAGTTCTACCTCAAGGTTCTGAAATTCCGGCACGGTTTCCGTGACCAGATAATGGTGAAGAAGGTTGGCGATCGGAAGATCAAGGCCAATCCATGCACCAATCTGACGAGCATAGGTGCCGGCTGCATTGACTACTCGCTCGGCGAGAATCTCCCCCTGCTCGGTTTGAATACGGAATTCCCTGTTGCTGCATATTTTCATCCCGATAGCCCGTTGGTTGCGCAGAATCCTGCAGCCCATCATACGTGCACCACGGGCCATGGCAAAGGTCACTCCGGCTGGGTCAACATGCCCATCGTTTGGCGTATGCAGGGCAGCCTTGACCCCGTCAAGATTGTAGAAGGGGTGGAGTTCGCGAATCCTGTCCGGCCGAATAATTTCCATATCGTGTCCGATGCCACGACCGATTGAGGCGGTATAATGTAGCCAGTCCACCTCGGCGTCCAGATAAGCGAGACGCAAACTTCCACAGCCATGCCAGCTACAGGATTGTCCGGTTTCATTCTCGAGTTGCGGATACAGGTCTGTCCCATGGGCGGCCATCCTAGCCAGTGAATAATGACTGACAGAGTGGGTAATTTGTCCTGCCGCATGCCAGGTGGAGCCGCTGGTCAGTTCGCTCTTTTCCAGTACTACAATATCGGTTTCACCTTCCTTGCAAAGGTGATAGGCGAGTGAGCAGCCCATAATCCCGCCTCCAATAATCACGGTTCGGGCTTGAATCTGATTGGTCATACAGGTATATCAGAGTGAAAGGCAATACTGTAAATGATACACTCGTATCAAAATACATGACAAGTGTTCATTTGTCACATTTTGCATTGTAGTCGAAACCAAATCCGGCTTGATGATGAATGACCATGAATCAATATTCAAACGCACGAAATAATCACGAATCAGATGTCCAGCAGCAAGTCAAAGCCGACAAGTCAGGAGGCAGTCGTCAAACGATTGCATGAAGTGATTGACGATTTACCGGGCAAGCTACAGGTCGCTGCCCGGTACATCATTGATCATCCGCATGAAGTGGGTATCAACACCATGCGTAATCTGGCTTCGGAGGCAGGGATTCATCCGAACTGTTTCGTGCGTCTTGCACGTGAGCTGGGTTTCAGCGGTCATGAGGAGATGCGTGAGCGATTTCGTGATTTTGTAAGAAGTGGTTTCGGAAGCAGTTCGGACCGAGTCGAGCATCTGCATGAACTCGAGAAACAGGGTGGAACTGCGGGTATCGTAGCCGGAATCGCCGAATCAATTCTCAATAATCATCTACAGACCGTGCAATCTCTGGATATGTGGGCTCTTGAGCAAGCTATCGAGTGGATGTGGGACAGTGAACGGGTTTATGTCCTGGGTTTGGGAGCGGGATATCCTCTGGCTTTTAATTTCTGGTATGTGGCTCGCATGATCCGTGAGCATTTCATACTGATTCCAAAACATGGCAGTCTGGCGATGGATGACATGTTGCATGCCGGGGCGGGTGACTTGTTGTTTTGCATGACATTTCAGCCGTACCGCACGGATGTTCTGGAAGCCATGCGTTTTGCCAAAGGTCAAGGGGTCAGGATTATCGGCTTGTCCGACAGCTCGGCAGCAAGGATTTGCCGGGAAGCCGATCTTGGCTTGTACGCACCCACCCACACCCCGCAATTTTTTCACAGCAATGCTGCGGTAACGGGTCTTCTGGAAATGCTGTGTGCGATTCTGGTTGTAAAGGGCGGAAAAGCGGCCTCCCGTCATGTTGAAGAACTCAATACCTTGCGTTGGGAGAGTGGAATTTATGAAGAGTAGCCAGGCACATCACATGGGAGACTGTAGATATTCTCCATGGAGCCCAGAGAGGTTTGCGGAGATCAGAAGTAGAGTTGGGATTGCAAAAAAAACCATCGTCCGAAACCGGACGATGGTCACCAACAAGAGGAAAATAATGATGAATTTGGATGTCGGTTACGATCAGGCCGCTTTCTTGACGGCAGGAGCCGCTTTTTTCACGTTCGGCAACTTACGGGCTTCTTCAATGAATTCGGCATTGATTTTGCCTAAAGCTTCCAGATCGCTGGTGACCTGCTCGTTAACTTTCCTGGCCACTGCCTTGAGATCTTCTACGTAGACATTGAGTTCTTCAACGGTCTTGACTTCAAGACCGGCGTTCAGGTTTTTGAAGCCCAGATCAGCATAAGCCTTGAAGCTTTCGACCTGCATTCCAATGACAGTTTCAACGTTTTTCAGAACCAGCTGATTGAACGCAATGGCCGGAGCCATAAAATTATTGATTTCGGTTGTTTTCATTTTTCAAGTACCTGTATTTGATATTTGTAATATTTAATCGAATTGTGCAATGCATCATAACATTGTTTATTGTGCAATGCACCATTTTTTATCATATAATATTTTTATGAAATCGATAAATTAATATATGAATAATTTCAGATGGCAGACAATGTTTGATAGGCAAGGAACAGTCCGGTTGCAATCAGGATTACCGCGACTGTCTTCTTGATGACGGGAACGGGAAGCCGGTGTGCTGTTTGACCCCCAACAAACGCGCTGACACCAAGCAGTACTGCAAGCATCAGCCCTAACTCGAAATCGATTTGACCGTGCAGCAGATTGCCGGTCGTAGCCATTGTAGCGATCGGGACTTGTATGACCTGTGCCAGACTGAGTGTATGTAATGTAGACATTCCCATAAACATCAGAATTGGCATGAGTAGCAGAGGACCTCCGGTTCCAGTGAGAGCGGAACCGATACCGCAAGCCAGGCCGATCAGGAATAGCGCACTTGTGCCTGAGCTCCAGGTTGTGTTGATGAATAATTTGGGTTGGCTGGTGAGTGCGGAAATTCCGGCACCAAGAGCGAACAGTCCAAAAAACAGCGAGAGCATGTTCACTGGGGTTTGATTGAGTAACCATGCGCCCAAAAATGCTCCAGGCATGGCGCCGATACAAAGGGGTACTGCCATACGCCATGGCAAGGTGCCATGCAGGGAGTAGCTCAATGTCCCTATCAGGCCAGTTATCACATAGCTCAACATGGCGGCAGGGATTGCCTGGTGGAGTGGCAGGTCTCCGATCAAGTGAAGTGCCGGCACCAGTAAGACACCGCCGACACCAGCATAGCCGATCAGGGCCCCCGCCACCAGAACCACGGCGATCAGTGCCGAAGAGAGAATCATTGCGAACTCAAACTATAGGGGTATCGGGTGGTTCAATTACAGGGAGGAACACGCTCGAGTCCTACCTCTTGGGCAGATTGTATTTTCCGGTTCAGACTTGCAGTATGGGATCAGCTGCGAAAGTGAATTCGGCTTGCCTATAACAACTCTCGAATGTATTTTTCCCGGGCAAGACGCCAGAACACAACAATGAATGCGGTCAGCGGAATCGCGAGAATCATGCCCAGAATGCTGTTTAGGGCCGTACCCCAGAAAAAAACACCAACTATAATCATCAGGGGATTCAATCCCGTTGCCTTGCCCATGATACGGGGAGTCAGTATGTAGCTTTCAATAAGTTGTACGATTGCAAAAATACCGAGGGTAAGTGAAGCTAATGCCAGCCCTCCATCGATCTGGAACCACGCAGTAGGCAGACAGATTGCAATCCCCAGGATGGTGCCAAGAAACGGTATGATGTTCAGAAAGCCAAGGATCAGACCGAGGGTAACACCATATTGAAGTCCGATCGCGGAAAACCCGATTGCCAGAATCACTCCCTGAAGCAGGGCAATCACAATCTGCCCCCTGAAAAACACCACAATCAGGTTGAAAAATTCCCGGATTAGATGAATTACGGCATCAGCGGTTGTTGATTTGAGAAATGGTAGATACCCCGGTTCAAGAGAGCTAGGGCGAACCTTGTCCATGACCAGAAACAGAGCTAGATAGATAGGGGTGACGACCCAGCCCAGAAGAGAGAGAACAGTCGAGGCGATATTGGAACCAGCAGAGGCAATCCCGGAGACCAGCTGTTTGCTGAACGCCAATAGCGGCCCTGTCAAGTTGTCCTTCATCGAGGCGATCTGTTGCTTGAACTGTTCAAATCCGACTAGCCTGTCAAGCTTGGGTAGTTGTTCCCGAGACCAGTTGATCAGTGCATCCAGCATGCTCGGTACCTGCTCCAAAATTCCCACAGCCTGATTGATGATGAGCGCGCCAAAAATCATCAGAATCGTGATGATCGGCACAAGCAGCGACAGGAATACTATCAGTACTGCCAGTGGTGCCGGCATTCTTGCATGTAGCAATTTGTACCAGGGCTCCAGCACCATGGCGACCACAGCGGCCACCGCCAATGGCAAAAATACTGATTCAAAGACCTGGAAGAATCTGGCCAGAAAATACAGGAACACGACTACTCCAGCGATTATCAATCCGGACCCCAGTACGGTAACGCCGGCTGCAATGATTTTCTTTTGAATGTCTGAGAGTTCTATATTCATGGATGCGGGGAAAGGCAAGTCTGCAACGCAGTGACCATATTCGGCCAGGATCAAGTATGTCTGCAATCATGCATGGTTGGCTTTGCGGAATCAAGAAAAATGAAACGATGAAATACATTAAAATTCAAATGTATCAATATTGATTGTTGTGGTACAAATGTACTATATTTAACTTGTCATATGACTTTCCTGTTTGTTGGTTGTGGTGAATTGACATGTCTTCGAATACTATTTCTGAACCGATTCTGGGACTTTCTGCCAAATATTTCACGGATGGCCGGACTCATGAGCAAATCAAGCACAAGGTGTTCTTCAGAACATGGCAGTTTGCTTGCCATGAAAGTCGAGTCCGGCAAAAAGGTGATTATTTCACCTTGAACCTGCTTGATCAGGATATCGTTATTGTCCGAGATGGAGAAATGCGGTTGCAGGCCTTCTATAATGTTTGCCAGCATCGGGGGCATCGACTTCTTGAAGGACAGGGCAACAAGCAACGCATCAGTTGTCCCTATCATTCATGGACATATAATCTTGCGGGTCAGTTGATTGCTGCTCCCAACTCCGGTTCGGTTTCGGGATTTGATGCCTCCAGCATTTGCATCCCAAAAATCCGCGTCGAAAATTTACTGGGCTTCGTATTCATCAATCTGGATGAACAGGCTCTCGGCATGGATCAATGCTATCCCGGTGTTCGCGAGGCAATACTGGATATTTGCCCTGAAATCGAATCACGGCAATTTGCTTTTGAACATCATGTCAATGAAGGTTGCAACTGGTTGACTGCGGTCGAGAATTACAACGAATGTTATCACTGCAAACTTGCCCACGCCGAGTTTGCCAAGGGCATTATCGATCCGGCCAGCTACAGTATCGTGCCGTTTGGCCAGGGCAGGGTACTTGAACACACCTCCAAGGCGAGTCAGAGTAGCCAGGCCTGGTATGACATGCAGGGTTCGGGTTATGCCAGCTATTATCTGTGGCCGACAAGTTCGATCCAGATTTATCCGGGTGGTGTGATCAATACCTACCACTGGCGACCATTGTCGGTTGATGATGTATGCGTATATCGAGGCTGGTATTCCGACGATGGTGAAATAAGCGATACATTGCAGAAAGTCATTGATCTGGATCGTGAGACTACGTTTTCAGAAGACCTGAAACTGGTGCGCAATGTTCAGCGCGGCCTGTATTCCAAGGGGTACCGCCCCGGCCCATTAGTCGTTGATCCGGCCGGTGGGATAGACAACGAGCTATCGATCGCTGTTCTTCATGAATGGCTGAGAGCATCACTTGACGAGACCTGGGTCCAGTCAAACACCAATGGCAATCCAGTCCAGGAAAAAACCCATGCAGGATAGTCCAGGTAGTTCACAACGGTATTCGGATCGGTTGTTCCAAATTGCCGAGAATGTTATTCCGGGTGCTGGACTTGGAAGCTATGCCTTGTCGAAGGATGTTCGACTGATTTACAGTCATGGTCGGGGATCACGTATGTGGGATGTAGACGGGCGTGAATATATTGATTATGTCGGTGGTGCAGGTGCCCTGATCCTGGGACATGGCCATCCAGCAGTTGTTCAAGCCTCGAAAGACCAACTGGAGCGTGGGGCACATATGTTTGGTTCGCTAAACGATGTTGCCATTACTCTGGCCGAGAGACTGGTCAACGACATTCCCTGTGCAGAGAAACTGATTTATGCAACAACAGGTTCGGAAGCGACTGCCTATGCAATGCGTCTTGCTCGTGCCTTTACCGGGCGAGAAAAAATCCTCAAGTTCGAGGGGGCGTATCATGGAAATCATGATTATGCAATTGTAAGCTGTTTCCCTAGGGAGAGCGGTGATTATCCACAGGGAGTTGCCGATTTCTCGGGTCAGCCAGTAGCTACTACTTCAACGATGCTGGTTTGCCCTTTCAATGATCTTGAGACTCTGGGTAGTGTGGTAGCGCAAAATAAAAACGAAATCGCTGCAATCATTGCCGAGCCGGTTCAGAGAATCATTGCGGCGAAACCGGAGTTTCTGCACGGTATCCAGAAAATCTGCCGGGACAACGATATCGTATTCATTCTGGATGAGGTCGTTACGGGTTTCCGTTTGAGTTATGCGGGTGGGCAAGGCTGGTATGACGTCAAGCCCGATCTGGCAAGCTTTGGAAAGATTGTCGGGGGAGGTGGTCCGATGTCCTGTGTTGCAGGGCGTGCCGATATTCTTGACCTGGCTGACCCGGATTACAAGGGTCGACCTGGCTATGCCTACATCAATGGAACACTGCATGGCAATCCAGTGGCTGCCAGCGCAACCCTTGCCATGCTGGATGTATTAAGCCAGCCGAAGGTCTACGAGCGCATGAATGCCTATACCGAGGAACTATGTGTTGCCTGTCAACAGGTATTGAACAAATACAGGATTGATGCGATTGCCGAGTGTACAGGGTCACTATGGCAAATCCTGTTCATGAATCAGTCGCCAGTCAGTATTTCGGATATTCTGGCTTCCAATCAAGGTGCCATGCGCCGCCTGGATACAGAGTTGCTGAAGCAGGGGCAGTATGTACTTCCCGGGGTGCGACGTTTTGTTTCAGCCGTGCATGATGATCGTGATTTTGAGGAGACGGTGCGCGGTCTGGAGGAGGCCTGCAGGGTCTTCAACAAATTGGGATGAAGGTCATCGGGTATTCGGCCTTCTGAAAAACTGCAGGGCCAAATGCTGATTCATTGAGCATGAATATGGTGCATGGCAAACTGCAATCTGATGCCTGGAATCGCGAGGAAGCCTTGGTTGCATGTCCCGTTCTCCGGCTGTCAACGCAGAACTTGCAGGTTCTGGCCAGTGGATATCAACGTTTCCAGATTCCGAAAATCCCTTGAAAAAATGCAGCAACCCGGCCAGGTTGATCCTGAATTTCCGGTTGCACTGCGGTTGTTGTTTCCGATGCTCCCGACAATATTTTCCTGATTTTGTTTTTGTCCTGCCCGTTTGCCACAACAAATGGGGTATTCCCAAAATTGTTTTGGGCATGAACATCCGCACCGGCAATCAACAGTGCTTGCACTGCTTCAACATTGCCAGATTTTGATGCCCGATGTAATGAGGTCAGACCAAGGTTGCATTGTGCCTCAATGTCTGCACCTGAGGTTAACAGGAGGTTCAGGACTTCTGGATTGCCTTTTTGGGCGGCGACATGCAACGGGGTCATGCCGTATGAGTTTCTTGCCTCAAGAAATGCACCATTTGTCAATAGTGCCTTGATTAAAGGCAATCTATCGGATTTGACTGCCACGTGAAGACAGGTCTGTCCATACCTATCCTGGATTTCAGTGTCCACACTTGCGTCTAGTAGCATTTTAACCATTGACGTAAATCTTTTTACAGTCGCCCTGTGGAGTGCGGTCAGTCCGTTGTGATTTGCCATGTCGGGTTCTGCTCCTGCTTCCAGTAGCGTTCTGGCGACATCGGGTGAGTTGAAGGATGCTGCCTTGTGAAGAGGAGTCAATCCCGTGCAGTTTACGGCATCAATATCTGCCCCTGCATCCAACAGCACCTTGACGACATCGACTGAATTACTGGCTGCCGCCTTGTGAAGAGGAGTCAAGCCTGTGTCGGTTATGGCATCAAGGTCTGCCCCTGCATCAAGTAGCATTATGACTGCGTTAGCGGAACCATATGATGCCGCCCTGTGTAGTGGAGTCATGCCTGCTTCATCTGTTAATTCAAGTTCGGCTCCCGCTTTCAACAGCACTTTCAGTGTGTCAGCAGAAGCAGATGATGCCGCCCTATGTAGCGGAGTCAGGCCCTCCTTGCAGGTTTCCCCTATCTTTGCTCCTGCATTCAGTAATGCATTTGCCATTTCGGATTGATCTTCTACTACTGCATGGTGGAGAGCCGTATATCCGTTCTTATCCTGTGCTTCCATGTCTGCCCCTGCAGACAGCAATTGGGTAACTGCTTCGATGGAACCGAACCTTGCCGCGATATGAAGTGGGGTATTGTCGAGGTTATCCCGGCCTTCAATGTCTGCTCCTTGATTCAACAGCATAGTTATCACTTCAGCATGATTCGACATTGCTGCCAAATGAAGCGGAGACATCCCATGGTCATTTTGCGCCGTCATGTCTGATGCAGCATCCAGAAGACCCTTGACAGCATAGATCCTTCCTTTTTCACAGGCTTTGTGAAGTGGGGTATTGCCTGTCTTGTCTCGAGCTTCAAGATTAGAGCCGGCCTCTATGAGTTTCTGGACAGCATAACCTTTGCCATGTTCGCTGGCTTTGTGCAGAGGTGTCGATTTCTGATTATCTTGAGCTTCCATATCTGCCCCTGCATGAATCAGAAAGTCAATCCTGCCAACTTTTCCTCGTATTGCCGCTATATGCATGACTGTTGAACCTCCCCTGTCTCGGCAAGTAAGACCAGCACCTGCATCCAGCAGTAGCTGCATCGCTTGTACCCCTCCTTTTTTTGTTGCTCTATAAAGCGGGGGCCATTTATTACCGTCCAAGGCATTAATGTCTGCACCGGCACCCAATAGTGTCTCTATTGTTTCTTTGTTTCCCAGTCCGACTGCCTCGTGAAGTGGGGTCATGGCCATTTTGTCTCTACTCTCAATATTTGCACCGGCATCCAGTAGAATTTTGACAACTTCATGGTTACTGCGGGTTGCTATATACAGGGGAGTTTGCTTCTTCTTGTTTCTGGCCTCGATGTTGGCTCCAGCATCCAGCAATGCCTTGACTGCATCTGCATAGCCGGAACTTGCCGCCCAGTGCAGTGGAGTCCATCCTTCCCGGTCTCGGGATTTGAAATTTGCCCCAGATGCCAATAAGGTTTCCACTACTTCAGCCCTGCCTTCCCTTGCGGCAATATGAAGTGGTGTCCATTTGTTTTGGTCGATAGCGTTGATATTGGCGCCCTCTGCCAATAGTGTCGTGACCGCACCGATCGAATCTGATGCTGCGGCTATGTGCAAAGAGGACAGGCCATCCTTGTCCTGAGCCTGGGATTCTATCGAATTCATTTAATGATCAAGTCAGGAATTCAGATGTTGTTTTGACAGTGGTTCGTTAAGTTCAATCGGATAGCCGTCCGGATCTCTGATGAAGGCAAGGATACGTGTTCCTCCCTTCATCGGTGAGGGTTCCTTGGTAAATTCCACGCCATGCGATTTCAAGTATTCGCTGGCGGCATAAACATCGGAGACCTTGAGCGCAATGTGCCCCCATCCATTTCCTCGGTCATAGGGCTTGTCCTGGTCCCAGTTATAGGTCAACTCAAGCGTGGTACCCGAATCTTCGTCCTGATAACCCACAAATGTGTTGGTGAAACGGCCGTTGGGATATTCGTTCTGTCGGAGTACTTTCATACCCAGAATATCGACGTAAAAGTGCAGGGATTTTTCGAGATCTTTGACGCGCAACATTGTATGATCAATTTTAAAGTAAGGTTTTGTCATGATATTGTCCAGATAGAAATGATTGAGGGAAAAGTGTGTCTGTGGTATACCCTGTAAATGGCATCGTATCCCTTTAATTGGTGATTCTGAAGCGATTTTCCAGTCATCAATGGCCGGGAAGATGGATGCTGTTGTTTTTGCTGCTCAATTCAAGTCATCCCCTCGACAGACCGAACCAGACGTTCCTGAAAATCCCGGAGGCTGGTTTCCCAGTACGGAGAGAGAATACCGGAGTCGGCCTGCATGGAATGACGACCTTTTTGCAGCCGTTCGCACATTTCGTGGTCCTCCTTGTGCACCCGATACCATAGCGATTTGATTTGCTCAATTTCGGCATCTTTGATCGGGTTGTCCTTATGTACATAGATAACCCGTCTTTGCGAGGTCTGATCTGCATTCAGTGGGGTATTAAGGTGGACTCCAATCTGGTCAGGTTCGTACAATCCGATTACGAAGTTCGGGAACAGGGTCAGAAATCGGGACGAGACCGCGAGCGTTGTTGATTTGGCTGCATTCTTGTCGCTTACAATGTTACATCCACTTCCCAGGCAATTCTCGTCCAGGATTGTGAAATGGTCAACCAGCGGTTGAGAGGTGGTTGACTTGTGAACGAACTGCACATGATACGGCTCAATGAAATTTTCCATCAGTGCTTTCCAGTTCGCCCGTACTTCACCAAAATCGATGGTGCCAATCGGCTTTAGCTCATCAAGAGCGATGTCCTCAAGTTGCCTTTCAAGCGGTTTGACAAATTCCTCAAAAGCGAGTTCAGGTGTATCCAGACACACGAAAATCCAGTCATGCCAGACCTCGCACTCAATTTGATGTAGTCCAAAATCTGTTTTCTCGAACTCCCGGGGTGGCGCAATGTCCCTGCCTCCAAAGTAGGGGGCGGCTTGCAGGTGACCGTTTAATCCGTAGCTCCATGAATGATAGGGGCAACGAATAAGACGGCCACAGTTTTTTGGAACATCAACCAGCTGAAGGCAGCGATGCCGACACAGATTATGGAATCCATGAATGTCAAGTGCTTCGTCGGCAACCAGCAGGATCGGTTGACCGGCCACCGTGACCGGCATGACATCGCCCGCTCGGGATAGTTCATGGCGATACCCGACAAATACCCATTGTTTGGTAAACAGCGTACGATTTTCCAGTTCAAAGAACGCTGAACTGGTATAGGCATCGGCAGGCAAACCGACCTTGAAGGCCTGGCCATTGCCCCAGAAATGTCGAAAATCAATACTCATTGAGCAGACCTTTGATTACCCTCGGTAATTTTATCCGTGGACCAATGATTCCGGATGAAGAAACAAATGCTGCCTTTCAGGAACAATCCTGTCTAAATCCGGAATTTTACGATCGGCCATACTGCAAACAACCATGCATCCTTTATACCCCATTTTCGAGTGAGCCAGGCAAATTCTACGATCAATAGTTCCAGCCATTTTCGTTATCACAGCTTGTGCGGCCCTGCTTGATTTCAGCCATGACAGCTTCCATCTTGCCCGGCGCTATCATGTTGGATTCACTCATTGACATCGCTTCAGGTCTTATCGACCTCTGGTTAACCCGGTCACGATAACTATAGCAGAACGATGCATTGCTGGCAGACAATCGAATTCGGCATGGGTGGGGTAAAATATATACTACCGATGCAGCTTGTCAACCAACTTTTATCACACCACGCACATCACCATTACCGGCCCGATAATAATGATTCTTGATGAAATGAATGACAAGTGGGAATTCTGGGTTGATCGGGGCGGTACCTTCACTGACATCGTAGCACTTCAGCCAGACGGGGGGATGCTCACTCATAAGCTTCTCTCTGAAAGTCCGGGGTATCGCGATGCAGCGATCCAGGGTATTCGGGATATTCTGGAAATTCCGGCCGAGGACAACTTGCCTATTGAGAAAATTGCTGCTGTAAAAATGGGTACAACAGTTGCGACCAATGCGTTGCTGGAGAGAACCGGAGAGCCGACCCTGCTGGTGACCACTCGTGGCTTTAGAGACCAGCTCAGGATTGGCTACCAAACCCGACCCGATCTGTTTGCGCTCGATATCCAGTTGCCCGAAATGCTGTACTGCGATGTTCTGGAAGTAGATGAACGTCTCGATGCACACGGAAATGTCATCAAGTCCCTGGATGACGAAGAAGCCCGTCTGGGACTTGAACGATACTATGAAGAGGGCATTCGCTCGGTAGCAATCGTACTTCTGCATGGTTACCGATATACGGTGCATGAGGATTCGCTCAAGACCATCGCCGAGACGATTGGATACTCGCAGGTTTCGGTCAGTAACCAGGTCAGCCCACTAATGAAATATGTGCCACGTGGCGATACAACCGTTGTCGATGCATACCTTTCACCGGTTATTCGAAAATATGTGACGGAAGTCGCCACTCAGTTGGGCGGGACGAACACCCCAGCTGGCAAACTCAAGTTGATGCGTTCGAGCGGTGGCCTTGCGGATGCCCGCTTTTTCCATGGCAAGGATGCAATTCTGTCAGGCCCGGCTGGAGGTGTGGTTGGCATGTCCCGGGTCAGTGAGGCGGCTGGATTCAATGAAGTGATCGGATTCGATATGGGAGGAACCTCAACCGATGTCAGCCACTATAACGGTGAGTTTGAAAAATCCTACGAAACCGAGGTTGCTGGGGTCAGACTCAGAGCCCCGATGATGATGATTCATACCGTTGCAGCGGGGGGGGGATCTATCCTGCATTTTGATGGTGCCCGCTACCGGGTAGGTCCGGATTCGGCAGGCGCCAGCCCCGGGCCGGTCTGCTACCGAAACAACGGACCCTTGACCATCACAGACTGCAATGTCATGACCGGCAAGCTACAGCCGGATATGTTTCCATGCGTATTCGGCGAGAAGGGCGATCAACCGATTGATGCGAATCAGGTACACATCGAATTTACCGAACTTGCCGAAACGATCCGGCAACAGACCGGTGATACCCGATTACCCGAAGAAGTTGCTTCGGGGTTTCTTGCGGTCGCTGTGGGCAACATGAGTAATGCCATCAAGAAAATTTCGGTTCAACGAGGCTACGATGTCACCCGTTACACACTCTGTTGTTTTGGCGGGGCTGGCGGGCAACATGCCTGTATGGTTGCCGATGCACTGGGCATGAACAGAATTCTGGTGCATGAATTTTCGGGCATCCTGTCTGCCTACGGCATGGGACTTGCCGATACGGTCGTAGATCGTCAGCAAGCTATTGAGCTAGTACTGACAGAGCAGCTTGGGCAGGAACTTGAAGGCATAGCCGAGACTCTCAAGGCCGAGTGTGATCAATCACTTGCCAGGCAAATTTCCCAAATCCACGTGCAGAAAACAGACTATAGAAATCTACTGCATGTGCGTTATGAGGGGTCGGATACCTCTTTTCCCGTTATGCTCTCATCGGTTGGGCAGATACAGAGTCAGTTCGAGGCGGTTCATCAGATGCGTTTCGGGTTTGTCTCTCCGGATAAAAGGCTGATTGTCGAATCCATCCAGGTCGAAGCAGTCAACAAGGCGCGTTCGTTTGTAGCCTGCCCGGGCAAGGCCCGATCGCCTGCACAGCCACAAACAGTAAAACCCATTGCCGAAAGATCCTGTTATATGGATGGCGAATGGCATCAAACACCGTTTTTTGAGCGTGAGTCCCTGTTTCCGGGGTGTCAGATCCGGGGGCCATCAGTGATTCTTGACTCAACCGGGACACTGGCTGTCGATCCCGGATGGCAAGCCACTCTTGATGATGCCGCAAATCTCCTGATTGAACGTTACGTCCCGCGCAAGGAATCGGTCGCAATTGGTACCGACGTGGACCCGGTGATGCTTGAAGTATTCAATAATCTGTTCATGTCAATCGCCGAGCAGATGGGTTCGGTTCTCGAGAACACCGCGGTTTCGGTCAATATCAAGGAGCGACTCGACTTCTCCTGTGCAATTTTCGATCCAGAGGGCGCACTGGTAGCGAATGCCCCTCACATGCCGGTCCACCTGGGATCAATGTCAGAGAGCATCAAGACCGTACTTCGTGAGCGATCGGGCCGGATGCGGCCGGGTGATGCCTATATCCTGAATGCACCATACAACGGGGGTACGCATCTACCCGATGTTACGATTATTCGCCCGGTATTCTGCGGACAGGGGGAATTGCTGTTTTTTACCGCATCGCGCGGACACCATGCAGACATCGGGGGTAAATCTCCGGGTTCTGCACCTGCAGATTCCACCCACATCGAAGAAGAAGGGGTGGTAATCGATAATGAAAAACTGGTCGAGAATGGGCAATTTTTAGAGCAGTCAATACGTGATCTTCTGGCTAGCGGCCCCTGGCCGGCCCGAAATCCGGACATGAATATTGCGGATTTCAAAGCACAGCTTGCGGCCTGCGAAAAGGGAGCACAGGAGTTGCTGGACATGATTGGCTGGTACGGGATAGAGATCGTGCATGCCTACATGAAACACGTTCAGGATAACGCTGAAGAGTCGGTGCGTAGAGTGCTGGATGTACTGAATGACGGACAATTCACCTATCACATGGATGATGGTCATCAGATTTCTGTCAGGATTGCCGTTGATCACGAGGCCCGTAGGGCAGTGATTGACTTTACGGGAACAAGCGATCAACACCCCGGAAACTTCAATGCCCCTACAGCGGTGGTTCGAGCGGCGGTGCTGTATGTTTTTCGTTGCCTGGTCAATGATCAGATTCCGCTCAATGAAGGTTGTCTGAAACCTCTTGATATCATTATTCCAGAGGATTCAATGATCAGTCCCAGGCATCCCGCTGCGGTCATTGCCGGCAATGTAGAAACATCCCAATATCTTGTCGATACCCTGTTCGGCGCACTAGGTACGGTTGCCGCAGCCCAGGGAACCATGAACAATTTCATCTGGGGTAACGATCGAGTGCAGTATTATGAAACGGTCTGCGGGGGCTCAGGTGCGGGAGCAAGCCATCACGGTACGCATGCAGTACATACTCATATGACCAATTCACGTCTTACCGATCCGGAAGTTCTTGAATGGCGATTTCCAGTGCGTGTAGAAACGTTTGAGATTCGCGAAGGTTCGGGTGGGCGAGGACGTTTTAACGGAGGTGATGGCGTGATACGCAAAATCCGTTTCGGTGAGGCGGTATCTGCGAATATCATCTCGGGGCATCGTAAAATTCCTCCTTATGGACTGGAAGGCGGGGAACCTGCACAAGTCGGTTTCAATCGTGTTGAACATGCCGATTCCCGGATAACCGAGTTGGCAGGTAGTGACTCGATAGATCTTGAACCGGGTGATGTCTTTGTGATCGAAACCCCTGGAGGCGGAGGATTTGGAACGCCATCATCATGACGGCTACCGGGATGGATAAACCCGGGTCTTGATGCCGTTACGGAATGGACAGTCGGAAACCCTGCTACACTCGCATAACAGTGTCTACCTTCAAATCCGAAACAAGGAATCATGATATCAACGGAATCATGCCGGGAGTGCGATGTTGAATCGGGTCATTCTCCAGTCATTGTACGAATCTGGTCCTGTGTGCAGACGGCTAGTCGGACATGCCCGAAAATGAATGGCAAATCGCTACCGGATTCGTTGACCAGGGAAGGGATGCCGTCTTGCAAAAACTGCTGTTTACCGGCCTTCCTGATTCCTTTCGCATTCCTGATGAGGATCGGGAATGGATTGATAGGCAGAGCATTGACAATGAAGTTTTACTTACTCGTCAATCCGAGACATTTGCATTGATTTTGGCATGGGAACGGAAAAATACCTGTCAAGCCAGTTTGTACGGCGAATAAGCATGTCTTTTGCAGGAAAAACACGATGGATCGTTTTCGCCTTGTTCATCCCATGGCTATTAAATTCCTCGTTCGCAGGCCCGGATTCCCGGATCGTAAGAATTGCAACCACTACCAGCACTGAAAATTCCGGTCTTACGCGATATCTTTTACCCGAAGTTGAAAAAGATACCGGATTCCACTACCAAACTATAGCGGTAGGAACCGGCAAGGCATTGCAAATTGGCAGGGCTGGGGATGTCGATGTGGTAATGGTTCATGCGAAGAGTTCGGAACTTGAATTCGTAGAACAGGGATATGGTGTCGATCGAACGGAGTTCATGTACAACGATTTCGTTATTGTCGGCCCCCCCACGGCCAGGGGAGGCATTGATTTCAGTGGCATGTCTTCTGTTGTCGAAATCTTTCAGAATATCCATGATAATCGGGCGTTGTTTGTTTCCCGTGGCGATGATTCCGGTACTCACAAGAAGGAACGGCAAATCTGGGCGCTGGCAGGGACCCCTCCAGACGAAAGCTGGTATCGGGAAGTGGGGCAGGGTATGGGCAAGACCCTGCAAATAGCCGGGGAGCTTGGAGCCTATACCCTTACCGATCGAGGGACTTGGTTATTCACTCAAGAACGCTCGCCGCTTGAGGTGGTATTTGAAGGAGCCCCGGAACTGTTCAATCAATACAGCGTAATGGCGGTCAATCCAGATCGCCACGACATCAACTATCCGGGTGCGAAAGCATTGATTACGTGGCTATCGGGGGACAAGGGTCAACGCATGATCAATGAATTCCGGATTGGCGGAGAGCAGTTATTCAATGCCAATGCGAATGCCGGAAACTAGTTCGGTGTTTCCGGTTGCAGTCGTGGATTCGGGTGCTCGAATGACTCTTCATCAATATTGTCCAGCTCCAGAGTCTGCTCAAGCTGTTCCCGGGAATGCAGGGCCACTGAAATCAGTTCCTTTTCCGAGTCACGGTTATCGACCTGTCGCATGAGCTTCTGTATATCTCGCTGCACGTAAGCATTGGCCATATTGTCTATATGTTCTTTCGAGAACCCGAGATGTTTCAGGATACGCTTACCCATCTCGACCGATGAATAAAAGGTGTCCCGAGTCACCTCCCTGACATTCATGCTGTACAAATCAATGGCATGGTCACGGTCGCTGGCTCTTGCGATGATTCGCAAATCCGGATATGCATTCTGGATTAATTCGACAGCCTGGTTGGTTAATGCCGCATTGTTCATGGTCAAAATGATCATGTCGGCCTGGCCTGCGTTCACAGACTTAAGCACATCATGTCTAAACAGGTCTCCATAGTAGGTCTTGTACCCAAATCGTCGAACTCGTTCAATGTGATCAGGATCATTCTCGATGACGATGGGCTCAATGCCGTTGACATGCAGCATTCGACCGATAATTTGACCGACTCGTCCGAAACCGACCAGAATCACGTGACTTTCATGATCAATCTCGTCCATTTCCAGATTCTGTTCTGTCCTCTTCCGATAATGGGGGTCGATCAGCTTGTCGTTGAGTACCACAAGCAGGGGGGTTATCATCATGGTCAAGGTCACAATCAGTACCAGCCTGGAAGACAATTCTGCTTCCAGTGCACCCGAAGTTGCTGCAAACGCAAGCAACACAAAAGCGAATTCACCGCCTTGCGAAAACAGGAAGGAAAACAAGGGGCGTTCGCTGACATCCAGTCTTGTCAAAATGGCAAGCACATAAAGCACTGCGGCCTTGATGATCAATATGCCAAGTGCAGCAGTTACGATCATTATCGGATTATCGAACAACAGCCCGAAATCCATGTTCATGCCGACCGATATGAAAAACAACCCGAGCAGCAGTCCCTTGAACGGTTGAATATCGGACTTGAGGGCATGTCGATATTCTGAGTCGGCCAGAATCACGCCGGCTAGAAATGCACCCAATGCCAGTGAGAGGCCCAGTTCATGCATGATTGTAGAGAGCCCCAGTATCAGAAGGAGCGCCAATGCGGTGAATATTTCAGGCAGACGTGTAGAGGCCACGAATCGGAAAATGTGGGACAGGGCATAGCGGCTGACCAGAAATATGCCGATTGAGGCTGCAATCACGGTCAGGCCCACCATGGTAGGATCGGTGAATTCCTGCGATTTCACCTGATTACCTGACAGGAAGGGAATTAATGCCAGAATCGGGACCACCAGCAAATCCTGGAGTAGCAGGACAGGAAAGCCGGTTTGTCCAATGGGGCGTTTGAGGAGATTTTTTTCGTTGATAATCTGCAATGACATTGCGGTTGATGACAGTGCCAGGGCCAAACCGATGACCACGGCAATTTGCCAGCTGAACCCCAGTAGCATGACGCCACCACCAATCAGGATGGTGCTTAGCCCCATCTGAAAACCGCCAAAATAGGCGATGGGCTTTCTCATCGCCAGCAGTCTGCGAGGTTCGAGTTCCAGGCCGATGATGAACAGCAATAGCATGATGCCAAGCTCGGAAAGCTCGAGAACATCATGGGTATTGTCTATAAATCCGAGACCCCAGGGACCAATCAACATACCGGCAAAAAGATAGCCGAGCACAGACCCAAGGCCGAGTCGGGCAAATATGGAAACCAGCATAACGGCCGAACCGAGGTAGACTAGAACATTGAGTATGAGGCCGCCAGTATCCATTTTTGAAGGTGCTACCCTGGACGGGAGAGATTATAAGAGGGTTTTCTAAAGTTGCTTCGATGTGAGTATATTATAGAACCGAATTCCTAATCCTTAAATAGAGGTTTTTCTGCCCGTTGCGGTCCTGGATTTGGGCACCGGGGTGTCGGAATGGTGACGGATTGCCCGGAAGGGCCGGATTCGAAACACGAACGACGTGCAGAAGAACCTCGATTTAAGAGATTGGGGTTGATAAAGGGGTGCAGTGTCCTGGCATCGGTACCGTCAGCGACTGTTGCCCGGACTGCATTGGTTTCACGGTCCTTGATGCCGACTACTGCGGTCTTGCCAACGGATCCGCGTCCAGTGCCTTCCCGTGCCTTGCGCCTGGCATTGCTCATGTTGGACCGTTTGCCACCGAAACAGATCTCATCGACTTCCACCACTCCACACAAACTGCAACAGATTCTTCTTGACTGCAAACCACTCGTCAACCTAACATCAAGGACCATGTTAACCTTTCATCCCACAACCCGGAACCAACTCCACATCTTCATGCGTTCAGGCTCATTTCCGAATTGGAAAACGCTGGCTTTTTACTTTTACCCCGATTCCTATTTAAGGATTAGGGTTGTTCAACTTGCAGAATGATGGTGCCTGTGCCATGCTATAAGCCCGTGTTTTGAAAGTCATGGTGACTTCCCATGCGATTGATCATGAAAGCCGCTCTTTTGAGCCTGTTCCTTGCGACAGGGTCTCTGGCAGATCAGAATGATCCTCAGTTGGAGGACTTGTTTAATCGCTTACAGACCATTCAGGATGCCAATGAAGCCCAGATCATCATCCAGAAAATCTGGTTCATCTGGTATCAGCATGAAAATCAGGAAGTTGAGTATCTTATGGAGCAAGGCGAGGTCAGCATGCGACGTTCCGATTATGAAGACGCCGTCCGCATATATACTCGTGTAATCGCAATTGATCCTGGTTTTGCTGAAGGGTGGAACCGGCGTGCAACAATTTATTATTTGATGGGTGAATACGACCTCTCTACTCAGGATGTCGAGAAAACCCTGGCACTGGAACCTCGCCATTTTGGTGCCTTGTCGGGACAGGGACTAATCTATTTGAGAAGGGAAAAACCGACACAGGCGGTTGAATATTTCAAACGGGCACTGGAGGTGAACCCACACATGTCGAATATCCGGCAGAATCTGGAATCACTGAAAGAGGATGACGTTATCTGATTCTGGCTGATCATGGAAGAGCCATTGAGAATTTCGATATGTCATTCGAAGCGAAAATCGGGTATCCTCACCACCTTCAAAATTTCCAGCAAAGACAATTCAGACCATGCGATCAATCAACGAGTTACGTGAGAATATCGAATCCGTGCGCCAACGCGTTCAGGCGTTGAGGGGGTATCTTTGACTTCGATGCCAAGAAGGACCGTCTGGAAGAAATTAACCTGATACTTGAAAATCCGGATATCTGGAACGATCTGGAACGCTCGCAGACACTCGGTCGGGAGCGTTCGATCCTGGAACAGGAAGTGACCACAATCCAGCAGCTGACCGTTGATAGCGATGAGGCACTTGAGCTTCTTCAACTGGCGGTTGATGAAGAAGATACTGATACACTCACCGAAATTGATACAATCATCGATGACATGGAAAAGTGTCTCGGCGAGATGGAATTTCGTCGCATGTTTGACGGTGAGGCTGATGACTCCAATGCCTTTCTGGATATCCAGTCCGGTTCGGGCGGTACCGAGGCTCAGGACTGGGCCCAGATGTTGCTCAGGATGTATTCGCGTTGGGTAGAAGATCAGGGGTTCGGACTTGAACTTATTGAGCGATCAAACGGAGAAGTGGCCGGCATCAAGAGTGCTACCATTAAGGTTACCGGTTCTTTTGCCTATGGTTATCTGCGTACCGAAACCGGCGTGCACCGGTTAGTCAGGAAGAGCCCTTTTGATTCCGGGAATCGACGTCATACCTCATTTGCATCGGTTTATGTCTATCCTGAAGTCGACAACAGTTTTGAAATTGAAGTCAATCCGGCAGATTTGAGGGTCGATACATATCGCTCAAGCGGTGCGGGCGGACAGCATGTCAACAAGACCGACTCGGCTGTGCGTTTGACTCATATACCAACCGGAATTGTCGCGCAGTCTCAGAATGACCGCTCCCAGCATCGAAATAAGGAAGAAGCAATGACCATGCTGAAGGCAAAACTGTATGAACTTGAACTGGCCAGGCGCAGACAGGAAAAACAATCCATAGAGGACAGTAAATCAGATATCGGTTGGGGGAACCAGATTCGCTCTTACGTTCTCGATCAGTCCAGAATCAAGGATCTTAGGACTGGAGTTGAAACTGGCAATACACAAGCCGTCCTGAACGGTTCGTTAAACGAGTTCATTGAGGCCAGTCTCAAGTCCGGACTGTAAGTCAGAATCAGGCAATCCAGTACCATGCAATGAGCGAAGAAGTCGATCAAATCGCGCAAAGGCGAAATAAACTTGCCATGCTCAGGGAAAGCGAGAATCCCTTTCCCAATAATTTCAGGCGAACTGCGTTTGCTGGAGACCTCCAGAGTCAGTATGCGGATACGGAGTTTTCAGAAGATCAGGATACGATATGCGTCAGGGTTTCAGGGCGTTTGATGAGTCGGCGCCTGATGGGCAAGGCCAGTTTTACCCATATTCAGGATGCCACCGGACAAGTCCAGCTGTTTCTACAGAAAAATCAACTCGGTGAAGCAGAATATGAACAGTTCAGGAACTACGACATCGGTGATATCGTGGGTGTCGAGGGGGAATTGTTTCGAACAAGAACCGGGGAACTGTCGGTGCGAGTCAAACAGATTTCCCTGCTGACCAAGGCACTACGGCCCCTGCCCGAGAAATTCCATGGACTGACCGATCCCGAAACTCGCTATCGACAGCGTTATCTTGACCTGCTCATGAACGAGGATACAAGGTCGGTATTTCATGCACGCGCTGCCATTATTCAGCATATCCGGGAGTTCATGATATCGCATCGATATCTGGAAGTGGAAACGCCAATGATGCACCCGATTCCGGGGGGGGCGGTTGCCCGGCCTTTCGTTACCCATCATAATGCGCTGGATATGGATCTGTATCTTCGTGTCGCGCCAGAGCTGTATCTGAAAAAGCTGGTTGTCGGGGGCTTTGAACGAGTATTCGAAATCAACCGCAATTTCCGCAATGAAGGCATGAGCACCCGACACAACCCGGAATTCACGATGATGGAATTCTATTGTGCCTATGCAGACTACAACGATTTTATTGCCTTGACCCAGGATCTGGTAAAAAGCCTTTGCGAGAGTGTAGTGGGCAGTGAGCAGTTGACCTATCAGGGCCAGAGGATCGATTTTTCCGGCAGCTTCGAGCGTTACGACATGATCGAATCGATCCTGAAATTCAATCCGGACATATCCCGCAACATGCTTCGTGATGAACAGGCCATTCGTGAACTTGCCAGCCATATGCAGATCCAGGTCGGACCCAGGGATGGTCTTGGCAAGATTCAAATGGAAATTTTCGAAAAACACGTAGAGCACAAATTGATCCAGCCGACCTTTATTACCGGCTACCCTGTCGAAGTTTCCCCGTTGTCGAGACGCAATGATGAACAGCCTGAAATCAGCGATCGTTTCGAGTTTTTCGTGGCAGGCAGGGAAATTGCCAATGGTTTTTCGGAGCTGAACGATGCGGAAGATCAGGCCAGGAGATTTCAGGATCAGGTGGGCAAGAAAGATGCGGGCGATCAGGAAGCGATGCATTTTGATGCGGATTACATCCGCGCCCTTGAGCATGGGCTGCCACCCACAGCGGGCGAGGGCATCGGCATTGATCGGCTGGTGATGATCCTGACTGACTCTCCATCAATTCGTGATGTGGTGTTATTTCCGCATATGCGCCAACAACTGAAGGTATCGGCTCAATCGGAATGAGCAAAAACCTTGGTCAACATGATGCAGTCTAACCAACAATCCCCCGTCGAGTAAATGTCCAAGTCTCTCGAGTTGACGATTGGTCTTCGTTATCTTCGTGCCAAACGCAGAAACCACTTCATCTCTTTCATCTCGATAATCTCGATGCTCGGCATCATACTGGGTGTCTGGGCCTTGATCACGATCATGTCCGTGATGAATGGATTTCACAGTGACCTCCGTGAACGCATTTTATTCGTGGTCTCGCATGTGACTGTTCAAGCCAAGAGTGGCTATCTCGACAACTGGTTACCGGTTGCCCGGTACACCCAGGAGCTTGAAGATGTGACTGCCTTGGCACCATTTGTTCTGGGGCAAGGTCTGTTGACCAGCGGTAAACATGTCAAGGGAGCGCTAATCCGGGGAATTTATCCGGATTATGAAAGGACGGTTTCCGAGTTAATGAACCATGTAGTGGCAGGCAGTACGGACGAGTTGGAACCCGGAAGTTATTCCATTGTGCTCGGCAAACGGCTGGCCCAGTCTCTGGAACTCGAAATAGGCGACAAGGTCAATCTGGTAGCACCCAAGGGCAAGGTAACTCCGGCTGGTATTTTACCTAGAATGAAGCGATTTACGGTTGTCGGATTGTTCGAAATCGACATGTATGAATACGACAGCGGTATAGCACTTGTCAATATTGAAGACTTGCAGAAAGTGCTCGGTATTGACAATGCGGTGAGCGGAGTACGCCTCAAGCTGCGTGATATTGATCGTGCCAGAACCTTGCGAAGCGAAGTACAGCAGGTTCTAGGCAGTGGATTCAGGGTTCGCGACTGGACTCAGGAGCATGCCAATTTTTTTCGAGCGCTTGAGATTGAAAAACGCGTCGTATTCATTGTGATGATGCTGATCGTGGCTGTTGCGGCGTTCAATCTTGTTTCGACACTGGTCATGATTGTCACTGACAAGCAATCCGATGTAGCCATATTGCGGACCCTGGGCATGAGTCCGGGCAGCATTATGCGTATATTCATGGTTCAGGGATCCACGATCGGAATCATTGGTGTTATTGTCGGTGGAACGATCGGGGTGATTACTGCCCTGAATATGGAAACCCTGGTTCCCTGGATTGAACAGCTGTTCAATACGGAGTTGTTTCCTTCGGATGTCTATGTGATCAGCGATTTCCCTGCCAGACTGGAATGGTTCGATGTAATGGTGGTGATTGGGGCATCCCTGATCATGAGTTTTCTCGCAACGATTTATCCTGCCCTTCGAGCTTCGCGTGTCGAGCCGGCCGAGGCCTTGCGTTATGAATGAGCCAAATCCCGAAAACAAGCCGGTTGTGCATTGCAAGGCCGTAACAAAGACCTTTCAGGAAGGAAACCTTGAAGTCGATGTATTAAAGGGAGTCGACCTTGAGTTGTACCGTGGCGAACGGATAGCCATTGTCGGCATGTCAGGGTCTGGGAAGAGCACACTGTTGCATGTTCTAGGGGGACTGTCCTTGCCCACTAGCGGTCAGGTGTTGATCAACGATTACGATATAAATGCGGCATCCCAGAAAAAGCGGGGATATATTCGAAACAGGCATCTTGGTTTTGTCTATCAGTTTCATCATCTTCTGCCAGAGTTCACGACTCTTGAAAATGTTGCCATGCCGCTTTTTATCCGGCGTGAGAATCGAATTTCAGCATACAGTCAGGCCAGTGAAATCCTGGAGCATGTCGGACTGAAGGAACGTATGCATCACAAGCCCGGAGAGTTGTCCGGTGGAGAGCGCCAGCGCACCGCAATCGCTCGTGCCGTGGTCACCAGGCCCTCCTGCGTCATGGCCGATGAGCCGACCGGAAATCTGGATGAAAACACTGCCAGACGAATCCATGATACCTTGTTGAATTACGATGGTCAGAACGGATTCGCCTTGATTATGGTAACGCACAATCTGGCGCTGGCAAGACAGGCAGACCGTGTTTTCAGTCTTGAAAACGGAGTGCTGGTAGAGTCTGGCTAGGTGGATCAAACACGGACCTCGCCATTGTTCAGCAAGTGGCTTGCCCCTATTGTGTTTGACAAAAACGCATCCATCTATGGCGAAATTGCCTCTTGCGAACCACCCCCATCCTTCCAATCGGATGAATCATCATGAATGAAGAAGTCGAGTCAGAAGTCGAGTCGGAACCCAAGTCGGAACTCGAACCGGAAGTCGTCAACGAGATCGCCCGATCAGCCGACGTTCTGCCTAGTACGTTGTACATGTTGCCGGTGTCGAAAAAGCCGGTATTTCCCAGTCAGATTATTCCAGTCATGATTGACTTCAAGGTTTGGGAAAGTACCTTCAAGGCCATTTATGAAGAGGAAATGAATTACCTGGGTGTGGTGTATACGGCTGATGTTGAGTCGGATATCGCTACTGTGGACGACCTTGCCGAAATTGGCACGGTCTGCCGTATCCATCAATTGGAGCGACAGGATGACCACATTCATATGGTGATTTCGGGCGTGCAGCGGATACAAACCCTGAATTGGGTCAGCCGCGAGAGACCCTATACTGCACAGGTCCACCATTTCCCTGAGACGATAGCACCACGTTCGAATCAGATCAAGGCCTATACAACTGCCATATTCAATACCTTCAAGGAACTTTTGCCCTTGAATCCGATGCATGGCGAAGAGTTGAAAATGTTCCTGAATAATTTCGGGACGTCTGATCCCTCAAGGCTGGCATATTTGGGGGCCAGCATGACCACTGCGGATGGTCCTGAACTTCAGGATATCCTGAATACTGTCGATCTTGCCCCGAGGATGGAAAAGACTCTGGTATTGTTGCGCAAGGAAGTCGAAATTGCCAAGGTCCAGTCCGATATACGTACCCATATCGAGAGTGAACTAACCCAACATCAGCGTGAGAATCTGCTACGCGAGCAACTGAAATATATCCAGAAGGAGCTTGGGATTTCGAAGGATGACCGTGAAGCGGAAATCGAGACCTTCCGTGGTCGACTTGAAAAACTCACCGTTCCGGAACACGCAGCCAAGAAAATCGACGAAGAACTGGAAAAAATGGCGATGCTCGAGAGAGGATCACCAGAGTATACGGTTACCCGCAACTATCTTGACTGGTTGACTTCCATTCCGTGGGGGGTGTGTAGTGAAGACCGTCTTGATCTGGATACCGGAAGAAAGATTCTCGATGCCGATCACGAGGGGCTTGATGAAGCCAAGCAACGAATTCTGGAATTTATCGGGGTTGGCAAGATGCGTGGGGTGATTTCCGGATCCATTATCCTGTTTGTCGGTCCACCTGGAGTCGGAAAAACTTCGCTGGGTCGATCCATAGCCAATACTCTGGCAAGAAAGTTTTATCGCTTCTCGTTAGGCGGGATGCGTGATGAGGCGGAGATCAAGGGTCATCGTCGTACCTACATTGGTTCGATGCCCGGCAAATTTGTGCAGGCCTTGCGGGAATGTGGTACATCCAACCCCGTGATCATGCTTGATGAAATTGACAAGGTTGGTGCTTCCTATCGTGGAGACCCGGCTCATGCACTGCTTGAGGTCCTGGATCCCGAACAGAACAAGGAATATCTTGATTACTACCTTGATGTCAGGGTCGATTTGTCGAATGTACTCTTTATCTGTACCGCTAATCAACTCGATACAATACCCGGACCACTA
The DNA here is from genome assembly GCA_022822625.1 of Gammaproteobacteria bacterium. Taxonomy (GTDB): domain Bacteria; phylum Pseudomonadota; class Gammaproteobacteria; order Arenicellales; family Poriferihabitantaceae; genus Poriferihabitans. The sequence continues at coordinate 71,456 of JAJEAV010000080.1, forward strand.
CTGGATCGCATGGAGGAAATCCGGTTGTCGGGCTATTTGACCGATGAGAAAGTCGCGATTGCCCGCAAGCATCTACTGCCGAAACAAATCACTTCGGCCGGACTCAAGAAGCGTGGGCAATTACGCATTGACTCGAGCGCAATTCGAAAGCTCATTGATGGATATGCTCGAGAGGCCGGGGTTCGAAGGCTGGAGAAGATGATCGGCACAATCGTTCGAAAATCCGTCATGAAGCTGCTTGATGATCATCCCCCGCCAGTACATGTCAAGTCCGCTGATCTTGAAGATTATCTGGGCAAGCCACGATTTGAAAAAGAGAGCCTGATTGTCGGAGTGGGCGTGGTAAGAGGTTTGGCCTGGACAGCATTGGGCGGGAGTACCCTGGACATTGAAGCAACCCGTGCCCACGCATTCAATCGGGGGTTTCGAATGACTGGACACCTTGGCGATATCATGAAGGAATCAGCCGAAATTGCCTACAGTTACGTGATAGGCAATGCGGAGTCACTGGGGGTGGACAACCAGTTTTTTGAATCGTCGATGATCCATCTACATGTGCCTGCAGGAGCTACCCCAAAGGACGGGCCAAGTGCCGGGATCACCATCGCATCGGCCTTGATTTCTCTGGCATGTGGCAAGAGGATCAGGGGCAATCTTGCAATGACCGGGGAGCTTTCCCTGACTGGACAGGTCTTGCCGGTTGGCGGGATTCGCGAGAAGCTGGTGGCGGCACGACGCATGAAGATTCGCAATGTAGTCTTGCCGAGCAAAAACCAGGGAGACTATGAGGAATTGCCAGACTATATTCTGAATGGGCTAAATATCAGTTTTGTCTCACACTACCGGGAGGTGGTTGAGTTGATCTTTTGAGCCAGTTTCGCTTGTCTCGTCATTCCTGGCGTGCTGTATTCTCCCATGAAATGGCGCTTAGCCGAACAACAACAGCAAAAGTATTCCGGTTGTAATCAGAATGACCCCGATAATTTCCTTGCCGGTGACTTTTTCGCGAAAATAGAACAGGGTTGCGAGGAAGGTAAATACCAGTTCGATTTGGCCTAGTGCCCGAACAAAGGCCGCTTTTTGCAGTGTGAATGCGGTAAACCAGCAAAGGCTGGCACAGGCACCGGCAATGCCTGCCAAGCCGCCCCAGCGCCAGTGTCGGAAGACCGAGACCAGGTTTGCACGATCGACAATCAGTATGCCAATCCCCATGATCAGGGTCTGCATGATCAGGGAGATCGCAAGCGTGTAGGCTGCGTTTGCATAAAAAGGTTCATAGTCAAGTGCCTGTGTTGCACCCCGAAACAGTGCAGAGGAGGTGCCGAGCAGGCAAGCTGTCGTGAGTCCAAGCAGGGTGGCTTTGCTGAACAAGCCCTGGACTAACGATGAGACGGTAAGGTCTCGTTCGCCCATGGACAGGGCCAGAACGCCCAGGGATGAAATTCCAATCGAAAATATCGCCCACTGGCTGATGGTTTCACCGAGGGCCAGAGCTGCAACAATTGCTACCATGATGACTTCCAGTTTGGAAAAGGTCGTACCGACGGCAAAACTCTTATAGGTGAATGTCCAGAGCAGGGACAAGGTAAACAGGATCTGGCTAATCCCGCCCGTCAGGCAGAAAATCAGAAATCGGACATTCGGTTCGGGTGTCGGTAGATTGCCGAACTTGAGTACTATGAGGAGATAGACAAGTACTAGCGGAAGTGCGTAGACAAAGCGCGAATATGCGGCACCGATTGTCGAGAGATCATCCTTGAGCTTTTTCTGGATGGCAGACCGCAGATTCTGGAAGAATCCGGCCATAACGGTAATCGGTATCCAAAGTTCAACCATGGAAAGAGGAGAGTGCTGGTGCTGGAATTATCCACGATAGCAGAATACGCATTGAAATGTCGGATAATCCGAATGCCGTAATTGCCGTATACTTGCCGCATCACGAACAGGTGTATGCAATGCCGCGGGTTATTGCCTGATTTCATCGTGGGGGGATTGTAGAGGATTTTGGTTGTTTTTTGAGTTTTCAATAACCGGATTGGACATTGCATGATCAGGTAACTTGCCGGTGATATTCAAGAGCTCTGCAACCCTGCGTGGTGGACTGATGTTGATCGGCAGCATGTCGATAATTGGCCTGGTGGATAATTTCATCCTGTTCATTGCCGATGAAGGTGGAGTCTGGCAGTTTTACCTGATGCGGGCCATGATCGCCTGCCTGATGATTTCAGGCTATCTCGTCTATCGCAAGCATCAGCTTCGTGCCAATCATTTCTGGTGGGTTGCACTTCGGTCAATGTTGATGGCCATTGCAGTACTGATTTACTTCATTGCGATCTCCTTTCTGCCGATTGCCGTTGCCGGTGCAATTCTGTTTACTTCCCCGATATTCCTGCTGATCTTTTCGGTACTGATTTTCAGGACGCGAATTGGGGGCTGGAGGATTTTGGCAGTAATTTCCGGTTTTGTAGGCATTACTCTCGTCCTGAAGCCCGATCCTCAGGATCTGAACATCCTCATTCTGGTGCCAGTGCTGGCCGGAATCATGTATGCGATTGGTCAGCTTGTAACGCGACACCGATGTGCAAATGAAGATACGCTGGTGTTGCTGTTCGGATTTTTCCTTGTGACCGGTGTGTTGGGATTACTGGGTGTTGTCGTGTTGAGTGTATTCCCCGATCTGCAGAGAGTGAATACCGAAGATTCCTTTGTCAGCACTGGCTGGGTGAAACCCAGTGGCGAATTCCTGTTCTGGACCATGATTCAGGCAATTGGGTCCTTGATTGCCGTTTCTGGACTGATACGAGCCTACCAGATCGCCGAACCGACCTACATCGCAGTGTTTGAATACAGTTTCATAGTGTTTGCTGGATTTTGGGGATGGGTAATCTGGAATGAGGTGCTCGATTCGACTGCAATAACCGGGGTTGTCACGATCATTACGGCAGGGGTCATCATCACGATCCGGACAGCAAAATCCGAAGCAGCCTGAATGGTCGTTGGATGAGCAGGAAATCAATTCCCGTCAACCCTTACAGTTTCGCAGTGATTTTCATGTACCCGAGGTTCGTGACCGAAAGAGGGATGCCTAAGGGAATTTTCTGCAAACAGGGTTATTGAACGATCAAGGAGGCGAGCTTTTCTGCACCGAATCGTACTACATCCTGAACCGGATAGCCTGTCTCAACTTCCAGTTCTTCTATTGCCTTGCGTGCATTCTCTTCGTCAAGTAGCGAGGTATTCAGTGCAATTCCGATCGTTGATGGATTCGCCAAGGCCCCGCAGGCTGATGCGACCTGTTCATTCAGTTGAATAAATTGCCTTAGTGGGGGAATCGCTATCTTCTCTGATGCTCGCAGTGAGGCAATGCCGGCTCGATGGCACATGACTAGATGTGTTGGACAGGCTCCTCGCATCAGGGGGAGTGTTGCCGTACTTCCGGGATGTAACAGGGAACCCTGTCCTTCAATGATGATAATGTCGGCATCACTTGCTTCCATTACCAGGGTCTCCACAGCGCCACAGGCATGGTCCAGCTTGAAACCATCCAGTGGAATGCCTTTTCCAGTGACTGTGATACCGATTTGCCCGGTTGCTAAAAAATCAGAGTCCAGGTTCGGGCATTGATTTTGAATCCACTTCCATATCTCGAGTCCTGCGGTCATCTTGCCGATTGCCATATCGGTTCCGACCATAAGAATGCGCTTGTTGGGGAGTGAAGCAGCCTGGGCACTGGCAATGGCCGGTGTAAAGGCAGGCTGGCGAACATCCCAGATCCATTGTCCGGGCTTCAGATTGCTGCCGAACCTCTCATGCAGGGGGTCGTGCAGGCCATTGACAATACTCATGCCGAGTTGAATGGCCTTGCCTAGTGGTTCCAGCCAGTTATCCGGAATGCGTCCTCCGGAAGGAGCAATGCCGATGACCAGAACATCGGCACCGGTTTTTACGGCCTGATCGATATTCTGAAGTACGGGATAATCAAAAGGGAGTGGAGAGACATCCCTTACGGTTTTTCCGGCATTGGTTGAGTCAATGACACAGACGATTTTGTTTTTGCTGAAGCGCATAACGCCAAACCCCATTTTCCCAAAATCCGAATCGAGGTTTTCCTCCATGTAGATCGCAATTCGGTGATGGGGCTGTAGCATTCAGGGCCTCTGGTTCCTATCATGAGTCTACTGAATCCACGGATTCAGAAATTGCTGGTGGGGGTCTGACTTTTCGGCAAACTCAGATTGTACTTGTCAATTGCCGGCACTTCTATATATGGAGGCCATCTCATTCTGTTCCTGAACTCATGACCACAGTGGAGAATCTTCAACAGTGTGCATAACCGGACCCAGTAGTCTTATATGCAACGAGCCTGCGCATGCCCGCGTTACGGACGGAACCAGCATCGTCGGCTCTTGGCAAAAAGAACGCCCATCGCAAGTATTCAAAGCCTTGTGCATGCCAAGGTATACCCATACATGGAAGAAACTTTCCATGTTTCGTTTTCAGGTTGTTCGGTGCTGGTGCAGGACGGTTTCGCTAAATAGCCGAATCGAGATGGGCGTTTCATTCCGGGAAGAAAATGTGTCTGTTGCGTTGTTATCCTGTAATCGATCCGGGTCGCGCATTTGATTTTGCCGCATGGCGAATCCGTTGTTTGGGGAACCGAGCGCATCTGCTGTACCTGGTACATCTCTGGTCTGTCCGGAGCAAGGCATGATGGCATCCTCGCCTACCCAAAGCGTTTTCCAATTCGGAAATGAGCCTGAACGCATGAAGAAGAGGAGTTGGTTCCGGGTTGTGGGATGAAAGGTTAATATGGTCCTTGATGTTAGGTTGACGAGAGGTTTGCAGTCAAGAGGAATCTGTTGCAGGTCCTGTGGAGTTATGGGTCGAGCCATGGAAGTGTGCCGTTGCAAAAAGATCATCCCTCGGCATCTGATTTCATATCGCATTACAATATCCAGGTGCGACCGTAAAAATGAACAACCCTCTATGCAAGTAAAGCCATCAATCTGGCGGCAACTACCAATATACCTACTCTTATGCACTTACCCGGCCTGGCTCGTCTATTACTGTTTCTGTCATTCACGGCGTTAGTAGGCTGTAGCCTTAATCTCCCGGAGATACTTAGTCGCAGTAGTACGCCTATCTCCACTCAAAAGGGCTCGCCGGCAAGTTACAGTGGCGGCGGTTACTACAAGGACGACGGTCCTCCAAGCGAGACTGTCGATATTGCACGAATTCCCGATGCGGTCCCGCAAGATGCGCCTCGATCACGTACCGGAAATAACCCTTATGAGGTGTTTGGCAAGCGATATGTGCCAATAGAATCAGCACACGGATTCGAGCAAACGGGGTATGCGTCATGGTATGGCAAGAAGTTCCATGGCAAGCGGACTTCAAGCGGTGAACCCTATGACATGTTCGCAATGACGGCAGCTCACCCCACCTTGCCATTGCCGACCTGGATCCGGGTTTTCAACCATGAAAACCAGCGTGCAGTGGTGGTCAAGGTTAATGATCGCGGCCCGTTCCTAAGAGAACGTATTGTCGATCTTTCCTATGCAGCCGCCACCAAGCTTGATATTGTGCGAAAGGGTACGGCACATGTGACCATTACCGCAGTTTTTCCGGAGGGGGGAACTGCCGGCAATTACCAGGATAATGCATCGATTCAATACCTGGTCCAGGTTGGTGCCTTTTCCAAGCAGACCAATGCGGTGAGTTTACGACTTGATCTTGCGAACCTGGGACTTCAACTCTATCCAAGATCGTCATCGGAGACCCATGATGGCCTGTTTGTGGTCTCAATTGGGCCTTTTGATTCCAGAGATGAGGCCGAAATTATACAAAAGACCATTTTGGCCAGTATTGGCAAACGGGGAATTATCAAGGTTCATCAATGATTCTCCAGGAACGGAGTGTCTCATTGAAGACAAGGGCCTTCATTAGTCGGAAGCTCCGAACTTCAGTAGAGCGTTCAACCTCGCATACGGCAATACACAACTCTTTTTTCTCAATTCTGTAGTGAAGCAGGGCTTCAACCTATTGAGAGTTGTTTGGGCAGGTGAGGGAATGGCAGCAAGTCCTGCCCACAAGACCTTTTCAGAATACATGGGAAAAACGGGGCGGACTTTATTTCTTCATGCGCAGGTCCGAGGGGTCATAGGGAGAATCCTTCAGGATACGTGCTGCTACGCGGTTTCCAAGAATATCGACGTACAATGGTTGTTCCCCGGACGCTTCCTGTAGATAAGCCAGGGCAAGAACCATGCCGGTGCGGTGCCCATATGCTCCCGAAGTGACAATGCCGACTATATGATCTTGCTCATAAACGGCATGCATGAAATAAGGGTCTACACCGGTATCTTCCAGCTCCAGAAGGTGCATGGACAGACGATCCGGACATGTTGTCCGCTCAAGCAATGCATCTCGGCCCACAAAGTTTCGGTTCTCGGGTTTGACAAAACGCCCGAGGCCCGCTTCCACAGGCGTACGCTCAGAGGTCAGATCCATTCCCCAGGCACGATATCCCTTTTCCATTCTCATGGCATTCATTGCGAATGCTCCATAAAAACCCATGTCGAACTTCATGCCTGCCTCCCGCAGGGCCATAAAGAGCTTTTCCTGTTGATTGATGTCATGATGCAGTTCCCAGCCCGACTCTCCGATATAGGAAATTCGTAACGCCAGTACCTCAATGTCTGCAACACGGATTCTGCGTGCGCTTAACCAGGGAAACTCCTCCTGTGACAAGCCATCATCGGTGAGACAGGACAAAATGTTGCTGGCATTGGGCCCCATGAGACCCAGTACGCCTTTGCGCGTTGTCAGGTTTTCAATATGTACGTCAGGAAAAAGTGCTGCCCGACGACGCAATAGGTCATGGTCATGACGCTCGGCTCTTGCAGCACCTGCAAGGTAGTACTGATTCCTTGCAATGCGCGTGACCGACCATTCGGAAATGGTGCCTCCGGAACTATGCAGCGCATGATTAAGGGCAATTTGTCCGTCCTTGGCAGGTGGGCGATTCGTGCCAAGACTTCCCATAAACCGGTCTGCCGAAGAACCTGATACCTCAAATTTGCTCATTGCACTTTGATCTCCAAGCACAGCGCCTTGCTGTGCCTGGAGGCATTCCCTGGAAACTGCCTGAAACCATTCGGCACGTTGAAAGCCGGGGACAACCCGAAAGTGCTCGTTTGAATGAGCAAACCAGTTGGGTCGTTCCCAGCCATAGACGGCACCAAATACCGCACCTTCCTTTTTCAGACTTTCATAAACCGGCGTTTTTCGCTTTGGACGTCCAGCCGAGCGCTCCTCATAAGGATAGTGAACAGCAAATTGTGCGGCAAAACTCTCGACTGCCTTGGAGACCCGGTAATCACGGTCCACATAGCCACCGAAACGCCTTGGGTCAATGGACAGGGCATCTGCTGGTGGATGTCCATCCACTATCCATCTTGCCAGAAAGTCTCCACAACCCCCGCCTTCCATGACTCCCATGCTTGAACCGGTCAGTAGCCAGGCATTGGTTTTTCCGAAAGCCGGCCCCACCAGTGGGTTGGCATCCGGTGTGAAGGTGATGGGTCCGTGTACGATATTCCGGATGCCGCCTTGGGATGCCGCTGGGATTCGTTCCATGCAATTCATGACAATATTTTCGATGCGGTCCAGGTCGGGCGGCAGCAAATCCATGCCAAAATCGACAGGCACTCTGTCAATAGCCCATGTTTTGCCATTCCGTTCATAGGGGCCAATGATGATGCCATTCTGTTCTTGTCGAAGATACCAGCTCTCATCGGGGTCTCGTATCATGGGCAATTCGTAGCCCAACTGTGCATAATCCTCGACCTTGTTGAGTACGACATACTGATGCAGCATGGGCACAACGGGCACATCCACCCCCATCATGCTGCCAATTTCCCGACACCATGTTCCTGCCGCATTGACTACATGCTCGGAGCGGACTGATCCATGCGGCGTATGAACAAGCCACTCGCCAGACACTTCCTCAATAGCTTCGACGGGAGTATTTCGATAAATCTCCACCCCTTTGTTTCGTGCGCCGCGTGCAAAGGCATGGGTAGCCTGGGAGGGATCCACATACCCATCGCCTGGTTCATGGATGGCACCAATTATCCCTTCGGTTCGTACCAGGGGATAGAGAGACTTCAATTCGGAAGGGCCAAGAATATGAAAGTCATGACCGGCATATTTTCCGAGTCCGCAAACCTGGCGAAATTCATCTAGGCGATGCGGATAACGGGTAATTCGCAAGGCTCCAACCTGATGGAAGCTCACCGGTTGTCCGGTTTTCATCTCCAGCATACCACTGTAAAGCCTGATGCTATGGGCCCTAAGGTTCATGATTGTGATGTCATGAGCAAAATGGGTGCACAGGCCTGCGGCGTGCCAGGTCGACCCGGCAGTAAGCTCTCGTTTTTCCAGCAACACTACATCCCTGACACCAGCCTCCGCTAGATGGTATGCCAGTGAGCATCCCATGACGCCTCCGCCGACAATGACAACTCGAGCATGACTCTTCATGGCAGACTACCCATCTCGCATCTTGTGTCCATATGGATCATAGGGAATATCTGGCAGTCTGGCTAGAGCGTGCATTTCGCCAGCTACCTTGATCGTAAATCCGGAAAGTCCGGTTTCTGCATTTATGCATTCGGCATCTATATAACCAAGGCACAGGTTTTTGTCGGTTCGAAAGCCTGGCCCACCGGAAGTGGTTCTACCAACCCACTTGTCGTTGTAGTAGATCGGTTCATCATGCAGTAGCAGTGGCCGTGAATTCGGTGTCTCGAACAAGACAAGCTTTCTGTCTATGACACGTCTGAGTCTAACCAATGCCTCCTGTCCCAGAAACCCGTCAGGCTTGTCCAGCTTTACCGCAAAATCCAGACCGGCCTGCCATGGGTTATCCTCCGGGCCTATATCCTGTCCCCAATGGAGGTAGCCTTTTTCCAGTCGACAACTTTCCATGGTCATTGCGCCTGCCATGCCCATTCCACCATTCTGTGCCACTTCCAGTACAGTGTCCAGTACCTGGTAGGCCTTGTGGTGATGAATCATCAGCTCCCAGCCCAGTTCTCCGACATAACTTAGCCGCGATGCTCGTACCCTTGCGCCTGCAAGATTGAACTGTCTTGAGGTCGCAAACGGAAATGACTGCTTTTCAAAGACTCCAGGAGCAAGTGTTGACAGGGCCACTCTGGAGCCGGGGCCCATAACCCCCAAAACTGCATACTCTCGGGTAATGTCCCGTACAGTTACCGTACCATTGTCTACATGTCTTAGTAGCCAATCCCTATCTCGGACTCTTGTCGATGAGGCACTGGTGAGCAGATAGGAGTTTTCACCTGTTCGAATCACGGTTAGTTCACACTCTATGCCGCCGCGCTCATTGAGCATCAGCGTGTAGACGACTTTTCCGATTGGAACACGGATATCGTTTGTGCAAAGCCACTGTAATGTTGCCAGTGCCTGAGGGCCTTCCACCAGTAATTTGGTAAATGGAGACAATTCAAACAGGGCCCCGGTATCCTGTAGCATCATGCATTCCCGTCTGCATACCGGCCACCAGCACTGGTCGTCATAGCTATATCGAATTTCTGCAGGTTCATTTGCATTCGCAAACCACAAAGGTCTCTCCCAGCCTCCTGTTTCACCAAATACTGCTCCATATTTCCGAAAATGTTCATGCCACACGGAAAGCGTCCGGTTTCTGCCGGTTCTATACTGTTTTAGAGGCCAATGCATGTCAAACTGATTCGATACCGCTTCGATTGTCCTTTCCTGCAAAAATGCCTGGTCATTGTCTCCTGGCTGGAATCGCCTGATATCCACTTCCCACAGGTCAGCAGGACTTTCCTCCTGTGCAATCCAGTCAGCCATGGCCTTGCCGACTCCCGGAGCAGACATGATTCCCAATGAGTTCATGCCAGCGGCAACATAGAAGTTCACAACCTCCGGACTGCGCCCCATCAATGGCCTGGTGTCGGGCGTGAAGCTTTCCGGGCCAGTCATGAAATACGAGATGCCAATGTTGCGAAAGACTGGAACACGATGCATGCCCGACCTGATCATGGGTTCGATGTGTTCCCAGTCCTCTTCAAGCACGATAAAGCACTCAGCGGGATCGAACCTGGCATGATCCCAAAGTTTGGCATTGGACTCAAAAGCCCCCAAAACCAGCTTGCCCGTATCTTCCTTGATGTAGAGTGCACTATCCATGTCCCTGCATACAGGCCAGGGTTCCGGTAAATCGAGTATGGGCTCTGTAACAATATAGATGTGCTCAACCGCCTGAAGAGGCACATTTACTTCGGCAAGCTTGCCAACAGAACGGGCCCAGAGTCCGGTACAGTTGACCACAACGTCACAGTCAAATTCTTCTCCTTGATCCGTAGTCAAGACGCTTGCCAGCCTGTTGTGAACCTTGATGGATGACACGCCGACGTGTTCGCGAATCCTGACCCCGGACTGCCTTGCACCCTTGGCCAATGCCATGCACAGGTCAACAGGGTTGATTTGGCCATCTTCTGCCAGATGCATGGCTCCGACCAGATCATGATGATTGATCATGGGAAATCTCTCCGCCAACTCGTCCGGCGACAGAAATGAAGCATGGAGTCCGTTCATTTCGCCTATGGCAGCGATGCGCTTGAGTTCGGTAATGCGATCAGTACAGCCGGTTAGCCACAATCCTCCTGTTTGCCTGTATCCGGTAGATTGGCCGGTTTCCGATTCGATCATTTCAATCAGGGGCAGAGCATATTTTGCCAATGCAGTCAGGTTCTGGGTTGCACGTAATGGGCCGACTATGCCGGCAGCGTGCCAGGATGTTCCGCTCGTAAGCGTATTTCGTTCTAGTAACGTGATGTTTTCAAACCCCAGCTTTCCGAGATGATAGGCAGTGCTCAAGCCGATTGCTCCGCCACCGAGAATGACGATTTTTGCATCGCTAGCATTCATGGGGTTTCAGGTTCCGTATGGAAGGTCATCGTCCTGATCACTAGCCTTGACTGGTACGGAAAACCTGACGAGAAGTCCCATTCATGACCATATGTGTTCCGGTTCTGGTACCCATGGTTCTAGTAGTGCCTGTCTGGCATGGATGTCTTGCGCCTGTGCACATATTCCTCCAGGGCTTCATGCTTGTCTTTCGGTAGCAAGGGCTCTTCGTATTCCGCCAGATATGTCTTCCAGATCTTGTTTGCCCGTTGCATGGCGTCCAGCCTCCCTTCTGCATGCCATTGTTCATAGGAATTGCTGTCACAGATGCCAGAGCGATAAAATGCATCCTCGAAATTGTTCAGAGTATGCTGACTGGAGAGGAAATGCGATCCCGGACCTACTTCCATGATTGCTTCAAGTGCCAGTGCTTCATTCGACAAATCGACGCCCTGGCAGAAATTGATGATTTTTCCGCACAGGTCGGCATCAATAATCGTTTTTTCATAACCGGTTACCAGGCCACCCTCGAGCCACCCGGTTGCATGATTGATGAAGTTTGCCCCGGCCAGAATGGCCGCGATCAAGCCTGATGCAGACTCTTGGCCTGCCTGACTGTCAGGCATCTTGGAACTGGACAAGGATCCGACAGTATGAAACGGAACGCCAAGGCGTCTAGCCAGCTGGCCTGCACACAGTACAAGTTTCATCCCTTCGGGGTTTCCGAATGTAGGTGCACCGGACTGCATGGACATGGCAGTGGCGAAACTACCCATCAGGCAGGGTGCACCGGGACGAACAAGCTGGGTTAGAGCACAGACCGCCAGTGCCTCGGCAAGAATTTGAGCCAGTGTGCCGGCAACGGTACAGGGGCTCATTGCTCCCGCCACGGTCCAGGGGGTACAGGCCACTGCCTGATTGTTGGCGGCATAGGTTTTGAGTGCTCCGGACATCGCAACATCCAGCACCAGAGGGGCATTCGTATTGGCAACAGAGTAGAGGACGCAGTTGTCATCAACGAAATCATCTCCGAACAGAATCCTTGCCATTCTTACCGAATCTGTCGCCCGGTCTGCACCGATCAAGGCACCAAAACAGGCCCGGTCACTGAAACGGAAATGCCCCAGCTGCATGTCGAGGTGGCGTTTGTTTGTCGCTATATCCGTGGGTTCGCAGACCACCCCACCGGAATGGTGAAGCCAGGGAATCATCTGGTGGATTCGAACCAGGTTCTGGAAATCCGATAATTTGCCATAGCGTCTACCCTCGTCAAGGTCTTGTATGAACGGTGGTCCGAACGAAGGGCAGAGCACGACATTGTTGCCCCCAATGACTACATTGTTGTCCGGATTCCGCGCATGCTGTACAAACTGTCGGGGTGCGCTGGCCTGTACTATGCTTCTCGGGTGACCGGGTTCAAATCGAACCAGGGTGTCCTGGACGTCTGCCCCTGCCTGCCTGAACAGGTCCAGAATTTCAGGATCTCCCGTAAAGCGCATGCCCGTTTCTTTGAGTATCGTATCGGCATTCTGTTCAATGATGCTCAATCCTTCTTCGCCAAGCAAATCAAAAGTGGAGATTTTTCTGCTTATATATGGAAATCGCAATGCCGAGTGCCTCTTGCGGGCGGCACTTCGTCCCTTTCTGCCTGTTCTGCTGCGATTTCTTTCAGAAGTTATCTGCATTGCAATGAAAACGGTAGTAAGAAGTAGTGATGGGAAATTTTATTGTATAATAATCATAATTATGGTGATTGTCCAATATTTTGAATCAATATGAATGATATCGAGATAGGAGCATCGGACTCAATAACGTTGTGGGCCGATTTCGAGAATATGTCTCCACGCAGAACCCAGTCGGAAAATCAGAGGTTCAGACGTGCCAGCCTGCTTGCAGCCGCTATTATTTCAGTGGCCAAATACGATATTTCTGGGGCTACGGTAGATCGTATCTGTGCCCAGGCCGGTGCTTCACGAGGGCTTATTGGGCATTATTTTGACAGCAAGGAAGAGCTGTTGTTGTCGGCATTGTCTTACTGGTTTCAGCAGGCATTGGCAATTAAGCGGGGAATTGCCCGGCATCCTGACTGGTCGGCCAGAGAAAGGCTGAGAAAAATTTCCTGCGCCAGCTTTGAACCGCCCCTTTACGACTGGCACATTGCGGCAGCCTGGCAGGCGTTTACCAATGCAAGCCGATACAATACTGCCTATGCAGAGCCGATTCGAACGGCCAGCAGAGATACCCAGGCACTGGTTGCTCCCCTGTTTGATGAAGCAGCCAAAGACCTTGGCATCAAGATTGATGCGAAAGCCGCCGCTACTGGACTTTATATTCTCGATGATGGGTTATGGAACAGTATGGCAACGGGCAAAGATGGACTGGTCCCGGAAATGGCCTGCCATTGCTGTGATGTCTACATCAATGGCTGCCTTTCCCATGTCATGGCCCCTGACGTTTGAACGGTAGGGTAGACCGATTACATTGGCCGTGATCCGTGAAGTGGACTGATCCATGGCATGTCGTAACCAGTAATGCAGACCAGACTTGAGGAGAAATCATGATTGGCAAACACACAGTTATTTCTAGAATGATCGAATCAAACCCCCGTGCCTATTCTCCAGAGGTGGATTGGGACAGGGATTCGATTGTTGCGCGGCGTGAGACCTATTACGCTGCTTCCCAGCGTGCGTTTGTTCCTTACAACACCCCGCTTATATTCAAGAAGGGGCAGGATCAGTATTTATGGGATGAGCAAGGCCGGCAGTATCTCGACTGTCTAAGTCAGAACCTGTGTGTCAGCATCGGTTATAACAATCCGGCAGTTACGGCAGCAGTCAAGCATCAAGTTGAGTTAATCCAGCACTGTACTACCATGTTTTTCCATCCTGTTCCGGCACATTTTGCGGAGGAATTGACGCGCAAGTTTCCATCGGGGGAAGAATGGGTGGTGCACTTCATGAACAGCGGTGCCGAGGCGATTGATTTCGCTTTGCTACTGGCTCGGTCATATACCGGAAATACCGATATCGTTTCCCTCACCAATAGTTATCATGGGGCGACTTTCGGCGCCCAGTCGGTAACCGGAATCAGCAATTTTCGTCATAATGTTCCCTTGCTGGGCGGTATCCAGTTTACTTCCAATCCTGACCAGTATCGTGGCGTGCATGGGGCGAGTGTTGAGCCGTACCTGCAAGATCTGGAACGTACTATAAACTGTGGAACCAGTGGGAAACTGGCAGGCATGATCATTGAACCCGTACAGGGCTATGGCGGTATCGTACCATTGCCGCATGGTTATCTATCCGGAGCAGCAGACAGGGTCAGGTCATCCGGAGGTCTCCTGATCATTGACGAGGTGCAGTCTGGATTCGGCCGTACCGGTGAGGACTATTGGGCATTCAGTTCGCATGGCATCGTGCCGGATGTGATTGTGCTGGCAAAGGGTATTGGTAATGGATATCCCCTGGGAGCGGTGGTTGCAAAACGCGAAATCGCCGAATCGATGGCTCACAAGTTCTACTTCAATACCTATGGAGCAAATCCGGTTTCCTGTTCTGCAGGTCGTGCCGTGTTGCGGGTCATTGATCAATGCAATCTGATTGAAAATGCCCGGGTCGTGGGCGCGTCCATGCTTGAGGTCCTGCACAAAATGCATGATCGCTATGAAATCATCGGAGATGTTCGGGGTCGAGGCCTGATGATGGGTGCTGAACTGGTCAAGAGCAGGGAAACACGCGAACCGGCTGTCGAAGAAATGCATGCACTGTTTCAGCTGACACGCAAATATGGACTTGTTGCAAGCAAGTCCGGAACCCACAAGAATGTACTGCGAATTTGTCCGCCACTTTGCATACAGATGGCCGATGTTGATTTCTTTGAGGAGGCAATCAGCAACAGTTTTGAAGAACTTTACGAGCAATTCTGATTCGGCAAATCCGAATTCATACTGGTCTACGTATCATAAACATGCGGCTACAGCGCAATTGCACGCCAGCAACAACAGGCATTTCCGACCGGTTGTGGATATTGTCAATTTTACATCCGGGTCAGGCTACCCTGGATTACCAGCCGGTACTGGTTGCCTGACTTCCTGCCGCCAGGCGGCCGATCATTGAACATCCGTGAAAGTCCTGCGATACAACCACGCAGTCCCGCCGGCACCGTGCTTTCACCGGATTCCTTATCTCGCTCATTTCGTATGCGGGTCATTCCGGACATGTTGTTGGTTCCAGCATAGAGGCAGGCCTCCCGTCCGATAGTCGTGAGTCAGGAAACCCCAGTCTGAAGGCGTTGAAGACTCGTCAGACTGTTTGTTCCTGATTGAGCAAATATTTGTTTCTCAAAGTGGTTTCATAGTGAGATTCCTGTTGACTATCGAAACTTTTACAGCCTTGTGAGACCACATTATTTACTTGAAATCATACCCTCATTCCGGTACCTTCAGGAATATACATAACCATAACTTCCGAGTCTCATGCGCGGTGAAAAGACGCATCGACTGAGGTGGTTACTGATGCCACAATCTCAAGAGACAATGGTCAAGGCCCGAATTTTTGCTGTTTGCTGGTACCGATGACTTCTGAACCACAAATACGATGGATCATGGAATTCGGATCCGCTGAAAATAAATACGACATTCAGGCCTGCCAGCAAATTTGCCTTGAAATCTACCATGAAACATTCTAGGGAAATCTCCGAACAACGTGTTCAGGGTGTCGGAATGACCTCAATGCGAACACGAAAGCGCCTGATTGACCGTCTGAGGAGAGAGGGCATTGCCAATGAAAAGGTGCTTGAAGTCATGCTGAATACCCCACGTCACTTGTTCATTAGTGAGGGGCTGGAGCACAATGCCTACGACAATACTCCGCTTCCAATTGGCAATGACCAGACCATTTCCCAACCTTATATTGTGGCTCTCATGACCGAGTTATTGCTTGGCGATCGAGATTGTCTGGACAAGGTTCTGGAAATTGGCACGGGCTGCGGCTACCAGAGTGCAATCCTGTCAAAATTTGCAAAACAGGTCTATTCAGTTGAAAGGATTCGCGAATTGCAGCTTGATGCCCGTCGGCTACTCAAGCAGCTTGGGTACAACAACATCAATCTCATGAGCGGGGACGGCTTCCAGGGCTGGACAACCTACCAGCCATATGACGGGATTGTCGTTACGGCAGCCCCCCGTGAAATCCCTCAGGCCCTGCTCAAGCAACTTGCGCACAGGGGGCGTCTGGTAATACCGGTCGGCGATGCCAGGCAGACTTTAAGGGTTGTAACCCGAACGCTCACCGGTTTTCATGAAACCACTCATCTCGCCGTTCGGTTTGTACCGATGCTCCAGGGCAGGGCGTGAATGATGAAACTATTCGGTCCCCTGTATGCTACTGTTCTCAGATGGTCAAGACACCCCAAAGCAGTCTGGTATTTAGGTGGCGTCAGTTTTATTGAGTCCTCGTTCTTTCCTGTGCCAACCTCATTCATGCTGGCACCCATGGTGCTGGCAGAGCGACTCCAGGCCTGGCGGCTGGCACTTGTTTGTACTGTCACCTCATCCCTTGGCGGGCTGTTTGGCTATTTGGTCGGTTACCTCTTGTTTGAACAGGTCGGTATTCATATCCTGGAGTTCTATAATCTGCAACAGCAGTTCGAATCCATGCAGATTTGGTACAGGGAATATGGTGTCTGGCTACTTTTTCTTTCGGGATTGACCCCAATACCCTATAAACTGTTTACTATTGCATCAGGAACCCTGGGAATGGCGATTATTCCGTTTTTTCTGGTTTCACTGGCTGGACGCGGCTCCCAGTTTTTTCTGGTAGCAGCACTGGTTCGGTGGGGAGGAGAGAAATTTGAGCCGACGCTCAATCAACACATCGAGAAGATAGGATGGTTGTTGCTTGCAGTTGGCGTGGGCTGTTTTCTGGCATTGAGACTGTTCGAATGAAGCCGCTTGTTTCAATATTACTGTTGATGTCCCTATTGGCTGGATGCAGCAGTTCCAATCTGATAGATATTCCGATTACCGATCAGGGAAAGTACCAGTATACGCCGAAAATTTATACTGTTCAGAAGGGCGATACGCTGTATGGCATTTCCTGGGCGTTCGGACTGGATTACAAGCAGGTAGCGCAGTGGAACGGTATCAGTGCGCCTTACATCATACACATTGGTGATCAGATACACCTGTATTCGAAAGAGCAGAAAAATACGACAAATACCAAGCCGCTTGTATTGACCAGCCTGCCCGGGCGGATACAGCCAGCCAGGACCAAAGCCGCTGCAGCACCGGTAGAGAAAAACATTGTCACCCCAGTTGCAGCAGCTTCAGGAAAGTGGTCCTGGCCAGCGCAGGGCAAGCTGGTTGGCAGGTTTTCGCCCAAGGCCGGAAATAAAGGCATACAGATTACCGGTACGGAAGGCTCACCGATCCGGGCCACATCCAGTGGCCAGGTTGTCTATGCGGGGGAAGGTCTGCGTGGTTATGGTAAACTTATCATCATTAAGCACTCATCCGAGTATATCAGTGCCTATGCGCACAACAGGGAAATCTTGGTCAGAGAAGGCCAGACCATTAATTCCGGTCAGCAGATCGCAAGCATGGGTCAAACCGATACCAACACCCCAATGCTGCATTTTGAGATCAGGAAAAGTGGTGATCCGGTTGATCCGATAAAATTATTGAATCAGTTATGAGTTGACTTCGAGGAGTCGGTTTCGAGAGAATGGCAATACAGGAAGCGATAAAACAGGTGGCGACCGGTAAAGACCTGAGTCGCCTTGAGATGCAGAGTGTCATGCGCATCATGATGTCAGGCGAGGCGACTGATGCACAATTCGGCGCGTTCCTGACGGCCATGAAAATCAAGGGTGAGACGATGGAAGAAATCACCGGTGCTGCAACCATCATGCGCGAACTTTCCGAAAAGGTAGTCACCAGGCAGGAAAAAGTGGTGGACTGTGTCGGTACCGGAGGGGATGGTGCAAGACTGCTGAATGTCTCTACTGCAAGTGCAATCGTTGCTTCGGTTTCTGGACTTACCATGGCCAAGCATGGCAGTCGTGCTGCCACCGGCAAATCCGGTAGTGCGGATATGCTTGAAGCTGCCGGGGTCAATATACGAATCAATGCTGAACAGGTCGGACAGTGCATTGATGAATGCGGGATCGGCTTCATGTTTGCCCCGACGCACCACACGGCCATGCGATATGGCATTGGTCCTCGGAAACAAATCGGAATTCGAACCATATTCAATATGCTGGGGCCCTTGACCAACCCTGCAGGAGCCCGTTTCCAGTTGGCGGGAGTATTCAGCCAGAGTCTTGTCCGTCCCATGGCCGAGGCCTATGCTGAACTCGGATCGGAACATACCCTGGTGGTTTGTTCCGATGATGGGCTGGATGAAATTTCGATAGCAGCGCCCACCCGGGTTGCCGAATATGCTGGTGGAAAGGTCAAGGAATACCAGATTGAACCAGAGCATTTCGGATTTGAACGCTCATCAATTGAAGATCTGATGGTTGAGAATGCTCTGGACTCCCTGGAAAAAGTCCGAAACGTCCTGAATGGCAAGAAGGGGCCTGCCTATGATATTGTTGCATTCAATGCGGGTGCGACTATCTACGCGGGGGATGGGGTGGATACTCTCACAGAAGGTATTGAACTTGCCCGCAGCATTCTCGATAGCGGTAAAGGCAATCACAAATTCGATCAACTGATCGATTATTCCAATTCGTTTGCATGAAGCAGACTGGCCTGAATGATTCAACATTCAGTCACCAGTCACCAGTAAGCAGTTCATACTCGTCGTTTCCGCTGCCTTCATGTCTGAACAGTTCACTTCCCCGCTATAGTGAAGCAATTATCGACGTATACCTGGCCTGAATCCGGAGTAAGAAAATGTGGTGATATCTTTCGAATTCGAGGCATCCTGGCTAGATCTTCTCCCGCAATCCCGGATTCGACTTCTGAACCAGATATATACCGATCAATACCAGTGCCAGTGATCCGAACAATTTCCAGCTGGAGGGTTCACCGAGCAGCCATATTCCCCAAAATCCGCCAAGAATCGGTATCAGGTAATTTATTTGTGAAAAGGTAGATGCCCCGAGTCGCCTGATCAAGCGAAAATACATGAGGGTTGCAAGCGCAGTTGGAAACAAACCCAGAACCAGCGTTGCACT
Organism: Gammaproteobacteria bacterium; assembly: GCA_022822625.1. Classification (GTDB taxonomy): domain Bacteria; phylum Pseudomonadota; class Gammaproteobacteria; order Arenicellales; family Poriferihabitantaceae; genus Poriferihabitans. The sequence continues at coordinate 90,599 of JAJEAV010000080.1, forward strand.
CATGGAACTGATTGTCGGTTGGATGTGCAGGGGGTTTTCAAAAACAAGAGCAAGGATCAGGCTGAAGAGGGCTCCGGCGGTCATGGTCCCGGTCGCAAGTGCACGGATGCCAGTGGGCTGATGGTGGCGGATGTATATCGTGCACAGGGCATAGCAGATTGCGCCGCCCAGTACACCGAGTTGTCCGAGAATATCCTGTTGCAGGTGAGAAAATGTAGCAAATCCAACCAGCAGCAGGAGCCCGAGAAAACAGATGCCTACACCCAGTGTCTTGGTGCGGTTGAGCGGTTCATCAGGAATCAGCCAGTGTGCAAGAAATACCACGACCACTGGCATAATGCCCATCAGGATTGCCGCCAATGAACTGCTGATACGGGTTTCTCCCCAGCTGATCAAGGTATAGGGGAAGCAATGCCCAAGCAGGGCTACGACCAGATAAATGGTCAAGGCTTCAGTATTCAAGGGGAGTTTTTCTCGGGTTACAGCGAGATATATCCAGAACACGATTGCTGCGATGCAGAGTCTCGCTGCGGTCAGGGTGTGGGGTGGTATGGTTTCAACACTGATTTTGATGAGCAGAAAAGACGAACTCCAGATCACGGCAAGGAAAAGAAAAAATCCAGAGTCTATAATATTATTTCGCATGACGAGTCTTGATAATCTGATCGAATCGACAAATGGAACCCATGCCAGAACCTTGCCCAACCCACATCTATGACATCCATAATGCCAACGGCAAAGCCCCGTTATTGATTGGTTGCGATCATGCCGAAAACCGTATTCCGGAGAATCTTTCGAATCTGGGGCTGGAACCGGAACATCTTGAGAGTCATATTGCCCTTGATGTTGGTGCCAAGTCGGTATCAATGTTGCTGTCGGAGATGTTTGATGCTCCCTTGATCATGGCGTGTTATTCGCGTCTGGTTGTTGACCTGAATCGCTATCCACACGATCCTGCGTTGATTCTCAATACCTCTGACGGTATTTCGATTCCCGGAAATATGAACCTTGACATGGCTTCTCGTCAAGAACGTATTGATACTTTTTTTGCCCCCTATCACAGAAAATACGCAGAAATGGCCAGAAATATGATGGGGCGTCATGATGCCCCCCTGCTTCTGGCCCTGCACAGTTTCTCGCCGATATATGAAGGGCAGCAACGTCCATGGCATTATGGGGTGATGTGGGATGAATATCCAGGAAATGTCAAGGAACCGCTCCTTGAAGGCTTGAATAGCGTGGATGGACTGATGATTGGAGACAACAAGCCTTATGCCGGTCATTCACCCCAGGGCTATGCACATGTTGAACATGGACACAAGAATAACATGCGGGTGGCACTGCTTGAAATTCGTCAGGACCTGATCGGCAAGCCGGTTGATCAAGAGCGTTCAGCAGAGTTGCTTTACAGGGTATTCAAGGACATTATTCCAGTTTGAGTCAGATGAAGATGAAACTTGTTATCGGGAATCAGAATTATTCCACCTGGTCGATGCGCCCCTGGTTATTTGCTTCCTATCACGATCTTGACATCGAGGTTGAGAAACTCTCCCTCAATAATCTGTCTGCCATCCAGAAGCGCTTTGCGCACGGCAAGGTGCCGGTTCTGATCGATGGTTCACTGGAGATTTGGGACAGTATGGCGATTCTCGAATATCTCTCGGAAACATATCCGGATACCCGGGGTTGGCCACAAGAGGCAAGTGCAAGGGCAGTTGCACGATCGGTATCAGCAGAAATGCACTCGAGCTTTCAGGCACTGAGGGCGGAGTTGCCCATGAATTGCCGGAAGTATTTTCCAGGCTACAGGCTCAGCAATACGGCAATGGAAGATGTCAGGCGCATTCAGCAAATCTGGAATTTTTGTCGTGAAAAATATGGTGGCAGTGGCCCTTGGCTATTTGGTCGATTTGGGATCGCTGATTCGATGTATGCACCGGTTGTGATGCGATTTCGAAGTATGGATGTAAAACTCGACCGGGTGAGTCAGGAGTATTGCCTTGCCGTGCGTGAATGTGAGACGGTCAAGAAGTGGCTTGTCGAGGCATCCAGCGAGGCCGAGATCGTAGACGCAGATGAGATTGACCATCCATCAGTTGCATTATCCTGATCATTGGTCGGGAACGGGAAAACGATGAATATTCAACACATGACCAGTAGCCCGCATTTATGGCTGTATTCTGCTTGCCCACAGATATAAGTTCAGATTCCCGGATTGGGAATGGATTCGATGGTCACATATGTCGATTGTAGAAGGAGATAAACTGTCCAATCAGTTTCGTCTAGCCGTTACAATCGGAAATACTGGATTCAGGTAAAGAGAACCTTGTCAGGCAACACATTCGGAAAACTATTTTCAGTCACGACTTTTGGCGAGAGCCATGGCCCGGCTCTGGGCGGGACCGTCGATGGGTGCCCGCCAGGACTTGAATTGAATGAGGATATGCTTCAGGTCGATCTGGACCGACGCAAGCCAGGTCAGTCAAGATTCACCACTCAGCGTCGTGAAGGCGACAAGGTGGAAATTCTATCGGGGGTTTTTGAAGGCAGGACCACAGGAACTCCGATCGGATTGTTAATTCGTAATGAGGATGCCCGTTCAAGAGATTATGCAAAGATCAAGGATCGGTTTCGCCCCGGACATGCCGATTACACCTATACCGGAAAATACGGTTTCAGGGATTATCGCGGAGGAGGGCGATCGTCGGCCAGGGAGACTGCGATACGGGTTGCCGCCGGGTCCATCGCCAAGGCTTATCTGACTACTCATTACCAGGTAAGTATTCGAGCGTGTGTATATCAGATTGGAAAACGGTCTATTGAAATCCGGGATTGGCAAACTGTCAACCGGAATGCCTTTTTCGTTGCGGATGAGCAGGCAGTGCCTGAGCTGGAAGGATTGATTGGGCAGGCACGTCGAGATGGAGATTCTCTTGGTGCAGGGGTATACGTGGAAGCACTGGGAGTACCGGTTGGCTGGGGAGAACCGGTATTTGATCGATTGGATGCCGACATTGCCAAAGCCTTGATGAGTATCAACGCGGCCAAAGGGGTGGAAATTGGGTCCGGGTTTGAGTCCATCAATCAACCCGGGTCGGTGCATCGGGATGAGGTCACCCCCGAGGGGTTTCTATCCAATAATTCCGGGGGGGTATTGGGAGGTATTTCGAGCGGACAGGTGGTTACGGCAAGAGTTGCGTTTAAGCCAACTTCCAGTATACAGGTGCCTGGCAAGACGGTTAATGTTGATAATCAACCGGTCGATATTTCAACAACAGGTCGCCACGACCCGTGTGTGGGTATTCGAGGAGTACCGATTGTTGAGGCGATGCTTGCATTGACCCTGATGGACCATGCCCTGCGGCATCGGGCACAGAATATACCCGAGTTCCGCGAATAGTCCAATCGCTGGAAAACTGTCAATTTCCAGGTTGCCTGAATAAAGATGGATGTCAAGACATCGAAAGTTGCCGTAGTGACCGGGGCTGGAAGTGGAGTTGGAAGAGCGGTTGCCCTGGCCTTGTTTCAGGAAGGATATCGGGTTGCACTGTTGGGAAGAAGGCTGGAGCCCCTGATTGAGACCGCTACCATGGCACGGGCCCGGGATATGGAATATCTTGTGAAGTCTTGTGATGTCAGTATTCCTGGGCAGGTTCGGGCAGCATTTTCTGAAGTTGAAAAGCAGTTCTTGAGACTTGATCTGCTATTTAACAATGCCGGAACAGGTGCGCGCGCAGTACCGATCGATGAATTGAGTGTCGAGGAATGGCAGGCGGTGGTAGGCATTAATCTTACAGGCAGTTTCCTGTGCGCCAGGGAAGCGATTCGTCTGATGAAGCAGCAACGGCCGAAAGGAGGGCGAATTATCAACAATGGATCAATTTCGGCTCATACTCCAAGGTTGTATTCGGTGCCTTATACCTCAACGAAGCATGCGATAAGTGGACTTACAAAATCGCTTGCACTGGAGGGGCGTGAGCATGGCATCTCCTGCGGGCAGATTGATATTGGCAATGCGGCGACCCCAATGACTGAAAGAATGAAGATGGGAGTATTGCAGGCAGATGGGAGGGAGGCAATCGAGCCAACCATGAATGTCGATAATGTGGCCCGGGCAGTGCTGTATATGGATAGTTTGCCTCTTGAGGAGAGCGTATTATTCATGACCGTAATGGCCAATCAGATGCCTTTTGTTGGACGCGGTTAGGTTGATGGTGCCTGTTGAAGCAGTCGATTGACAATGCTTGTCACGATTGCCGAACACGATTATAAAGTTCCAGTGTCTTTTCTCCTTGTAATGAAGGACGATCGCGAACTCGTCAACATTCAGTTTCCTGATTCAGAACTCGTCTGAACTGCCTCATGATAATCCGAATTATGGACGCAAGTCCTATTGTCAATGACAGGTGATGCATGACTCTTGAAAACAAGTTGAACATCACGAATCAGGTGGCCTCGCAATAGGTTGATTTCGGAAAATGCATTTTTCGGATGCGGAATTTGTGGCTCACATATGAGCCGCAAATCAATTTGTGACTCATAAAAGAGAAAATATGAGCCACAAATATTGTAAAATTCAACCCATCTTAATCGCTTGAAGAATGGGACTTGTTCTGTGACTGTTTACTATCATAACGGAGAGTTTCCGCCGGATAGTCGCCTTGAATGGTCTAATTTAATTCCTCTGCTTGGTCCGACAGCGGCTGAAATTGCCCGATATGACGGTATTTTGGGAGCGATACCGAATCCATTTTTACTTCTCACCCCATTAAAAATACAGGAGGCTGTTCTTTCTTCAAGGATTGAGGGAATTCAGGCAACGGTTTTAGAAGTCCTGGAGTCTGGGAATGATGATGGGAGAGCCCCAACTTCATCTGAACGACAACTCGATATTCAAGAAGTATGGAACTACATCAATGCCATGCATAAAGCCGAGGAACTATTGAAAAAATACCCCTTGTCTCAAAGAGTAATCAAGGAGTCTCACTCCGTGTTACTGCAGGGTATTCGTGGTCACGGTAAATCTCCGGGGCAGTACCGACGCGTCCCCAACTGGATTGGACCACCAAATTGCAAAATGGATGAAGCAAAATTTGTGCCCATTGAAGCACAAAAGATTGATGATGCAATGAGCAAATGGGAAAAATACATCCATCAGGAACATCCAGATCGACTAGTGCAACTGGCCATTCTGCATGCAGAATTTGAGTCTCTATACCCGTTTTTGGATGGTAATGGACGTTTAGGGCGAATGCTGATTCCCTTGTTTCTCTGGCAACAAGGCCTTATACAAAAGCCGGTCTTTAACATCAGTAGTTATTTTGAGGCAGATCGCGATACCTATTATGATGGACTTTTGTTAGTATCGAAAGATGGAAACTGGACCGGGTGGATAAAGTATTTCATGGAAGCACTCAGAAAACAGGCTGAATACAATTACCAAAAAGCACACGATATCCTTGGATTGTACGAAAAGACAAGGGAAGAAGTAGCGCAAAATGTGCGCTCCCAATATACAACTCCAGCATTAGACTGGATATTCAATTGCCCGGTATTTAGCGCCAGCAGTTTCAAGAATAATCAAGACATCCCGCGTGCATCAGCCAATCGAGTTTTATCTGCATTTGAGGATTTGGGTATTCTAGTGAAGCATAAACAAGCAAGGGGAAGTGTACCTGCAGTGTACGTATTTCCGAAATTGATTGAAATCATTGAGTCTTGATATCAATAAGTTGATAGGCGGTCTGTTGGGAGATGCGGAATTTGTGGCTCACATATGAGCCGCAAATATGGCGGAAATCGATTATCGGTATTCACCCAGGAAATCGGATTGTTTCCGTAGCTGTGGTCTATCACCTCTGTAAGTGGCGACTTGATTCCTCTATTGGGTCACAGCGTCTCCATTGTCCGATATGATGGTATTTCGGAGGCGATGCGCATCCACATATTTACTGCTGCTTCACATAAACTGAACTTGATGGAACCCAAGGGATTCAGTGTAGAGTACATGATATAGGGTCTCCAGCAAGTCCGCCTCATGATTTTGTCATTGAAGGCAGGCGTTACAGATTATGTTGAATTCAACATAACTCGGAAAATTGCTCCAACGCAAAGGCTTGTAATCAAGGGGGTCAGATAGGGAGTAATTGCCATATAATTGGCAATCCGTGCATTAATCCTGAAAACCGGCTGGAGTAGCCATGCATTTCCGGTTTCGTTACCTATCAGTATGGATTTACGGGTTGCCAACTCTTGTTTTGTAAGGAATCAGTTAATTCGGATATGAGTAGAAAAACACTTTACGATAAATTGTGGGACCAGCATCTGGTTCACGATGATCCCAATGGAACATCCCTGATTTATATTGATCGGCATTTGGTACATGAGGTTACCTCACCGCAGGCTTTCGAGGGGTTGCACCTCGCCGGCCGTAAATTCTGGCGAACAGAATCAACGGTTGCGGTACCTGATCACAATGTTCCGACTACTGTCGACAGCGCGACTGTTGATGACCCTGTTTCAAGACTGCAGATTCAGACACTTGACCAGAATTGCAGTCATTTCGGGGTTACCCAGTTTGGCATGTCTGATCCCAGGCAGGGCATCGTACATATAATCGGGCCTGAACAGGGAATTACCCTGCCGGGTATGACTATTGTGTGTGGTGACTCACATACTTCAACTCATGGTGCGTTTGGAGCACTGGCATTCGGTATCGGCACATCTGAAGTCGAGCATGTCATGGCAACCCAGTGTCTAATCTCAACAAAATCCAGAAACATGCGGATTCGTGTTGATGGTCAGTTAAACCATGGTGTTACTGCAAAAGATGTAGTTCTGTCGATCATCGGAAAAATCGGAACCGCTGGCGGTACAGGTTATGCAATTGAGTTTGCCGGGGCAGTCATCGAATCACTCAGCATGGAAGGTCGGATGACAGTGTGCAATATGACCATAGAAGCCGGAGCGAGGGCAGGGATGATTCGTCCCGATCAAAAAACCATCGACTATATTGAAGGCAGGCCCTATGCACCCAAGGGAGAGATGTGGGAGAGAGCAGTTGCAAGTTGGTCTGAACTTGTCAGTGATGACGGTGCGGTGTTTGACAAGGAGATCGTGATTAACGGTGCAGAAATACGTCCCCAGATTACCTGGGGAACCTCCCCCGAAATGGTGGTTGATCTGGAAAAGTCCGTTCCTGATCCGTCTCAAGAGGCTGACCCCACTAAACAGGAGGGTATGCAACGGGCTCTTGAATACATGGGGCTAGAGCCAGGCACGCCCATGACATCAGTGCCACTTGATCTGGTGTTTATTGGTTCATGTACCAATAGTCGTATTGAAGACTTGCGAGAGGCTGCCATAGTCGCCAAAGGCCGAAAAGTATCGCCGGACATCAAGCAGGCGCTGGTGGTTCCCGGGTCGGGCCTGGTGAAGAAGCAGGCAGAAGAGGAAGGTTTGCACAGAGTGTTTATTGATGCTGGTTTCGAATGGAGAAACCCCGGTTGTTCGATGTGCCTTGCCATGAATGCCGACCGGCTACAGCCGAAAGAGCGTTGTGCTTCGACCTCCAATCGAAATTTTGAAGGACGACAGGGCCAGGGAGGACGAACCCATCTGGTTTCCCCCGCAATGGCAGCTGCAGCTGCGATAGCCGGACATTTCACGGATCCTGCGAGCCTATAGAAAATGAAAAAGTTCAACATACACGAAGGCATTGTGTTGCCGCTTGATCGGGCCAATGTGGATACTGATGCGATTATCCCCAAGCAGTTTCTGAAGTCCATTAAGCGCACGGGATTTGGACCAAACCTGTTTGATGAATGGCGTTATCTTGATCATGGCGAACCTGATCAGGACAACAGTTCACGTCCACTGAATCCAGGTTTTGTGCTGAACCAGCCAAGATATGAAGGTGCTTCCATCTTGTTAGCCCGGGATAATTTTGGATGTGGATCTTCAAGGGAGCATGCCCCTTGGGCGTTGCTGGATTATGGCTTTCGATGCATTATTGCACCGAGTTTTGCAGATATCTTTTTCAACAATTGTTTCAAAAACGGTATTTTGCCGATCGTGCTGGATATTGAGATAGTCGACAGTCTGTTCAGTCGAATTGAAGAATCCCCAGGTTTTTCCATGCGCGTGGACTTGCCCGAACAGAACATCATCGTTCTGGATGATCAGTCCGTGATCGATTTCGATATTGACGGGTTTCAGAAGGATGCACTGCTTCAGGGGCTTGATGATATTGGCATGACCCTGGCAAAAGCGGATCTCATTCGGAGTTACGAGGAGAAAAGACGCAACATCACTCCATGGCTGTTTTCGTGAGAACCTTCAAATCCCGGTGAGTTACCAGTATTGGATCATTGCGGGAATATTGCTTGGCACGCTACTGTTGTGGGTATTGATCAAACGCAGTAGTATTCAGGCAGAAGCTCAAACCTCGAACCGAAAGGTCCTTCCTGGTGAAGGTTCTGGAACAGCATACAGCAATTCCTCCGCAAGACTGGCTCTGGATCTTGCAGAGAGATTTTTTCAGCAAGGAGAGAGGGAAGTTGCAAGTCGGTACATTGACGAAGTTCTTGAAGAGGGGTCTGAAAAACAAAAGGAGCATGCAAGACAGCTGATGGAGAGACTCTCCGAAGACTCTCCAACACGGTTATCCCAGTCAGGAACTGCAAATCAGGTTATCTGAGGCCGGTTGCGAGTTCCGTGACAAAATCATGAACTTTTGACGCTATTTGCCGCTTGGTCAGTTTCTTTTCCAGGGCAGACTTGACGGTGTTGACCAATGCGGACCCAACCACAACCGCATCGGCAAAACGCCCAATGTCCCTGACTTGTGATTGGGACCTGACCCCGAATCCAACCGCAATAGGAAGTGAGGTCTGGGTGCGTATTCGTTTCACGGTTGCTTCCAGTTCCCCAATTTCAGCAGACCGGGTTCCTGTAATACCGGTAATCGCTACGTGGTAGACAAATCCGGAACTATTCCTCAAGACGCTGGAGATTCGGTTGTTGTCACTGGCGGGTGTGGTCAGGCGTATCCAGTTGAGTCCGGCGGTCAGGCAGGCATGGCATAGTTCATCGTCCTCTTCCGGAGGCAGGTCTACGATAATGAGCCCGTCAACTCCGATACTGATTGCATCATCCAGAAATCTCTGGGGACCGTATCGGTAGATCGGATTGAAGTAGCCCATCAGGATGATTGGTGTGGCATCATCCCTTTCCCGAAAAGAGTTGACCATGTCAAGAGTCCTGATCATTGATGCACCATTATTCAGGGCGCGCTGGCTGGAGAGCTGAATTGCCGGGCCATCCGCCATGGGATCGGAAAAGGGCATGCCGAGTTCTATGATATCGGCCCCTGCACCTGGAAGACCGTTCAGGATTTCAAGCGAGGTTTCAGGGTTCGGGTCTCCGGCAGTGATGAATGTGACTAGCCCGGCCCGACCCTCTTTTTTCAGTGCCTCGAACCGGGTTTCCAGGCGTTCGGTCATAGTGTCTCTCCCAGTGCCTCAGCAACCGCGAACACATCCTTGTCTCCCCGTCCACACATGTTCATCACTATGATCTGGTCTCTTGACATGGTGGGAGCTATCTTGATGACATGGGCCAGTGCATGGGAAGGCTCCAGGGCAGGAATGATGCCTTCAGTTCGGCAGCAAACCTGGAAGGCTTCCAGTGCTTCCTGATCCGTGACCGAGACATATTCAATACGCCCCTGTTCGTGAAGCCATGAATGTTCAGGGCCGATCCCGGGGTAGTCAAGACCAGCCGAAATGGAATATGCATCCCGGATTTGTCCATCAGCGTTTTGTAGCAGGTAAGTGCGGTTGCCATGCAGAACACCGGGTTGGCCGCCAGTCAAGGAAGCCGCATGCTGGCCTGTATCGATACCCAGTCCACCTGCTTCGACCCCGATGATTTGGACGCTCGATTCATCCAGAAAGGGGTGAAAAAGCCCAATTGAATTCGACCCTCCACCGATGCAGGCCACCAAGACATCCGGCAGACGATTTTCGTATTGCATGATCTGGTCACGTGTCTCACGACCAATGATTGACTGAAATTCGCGCACCATTTCTGGATAGGGGTGGGGTCCTGCACAAGTGCCGATGATATAGAAGGTGTCTTCGACATTGGCCACCCAGTCTCTCAATGCTTCATTCATGGCATCTTTCAGTGTAGCTGTACCGCTAGTTACCGGAACCACTTCGGTTCCCAGCAGCTTCATTCTGAAAACATTGGGGGCTTGTCTCTCGATATCGGTCTCACCCATATAAACAACGCAAGGTAGATCAAACAGGGCACAGACCGTGGCTGCTGCAACACCATGTTGACCAGCACCGGTCTCGGCAATGATGCGGTGCTTTTTCATTCTTCTGGCAAGCAGGATCTGGCCCAGGGTATTGTTGATTTTGTGCGAGCCGGTGTGATTCAGTTCGTCTCGCTTGAAGTAGATTTTTGCACCATCCAGATGCTCTGTAAGGCGTTTGGCAAAATAGAGGGGACTTGGTCGTCCTACATAGTGTTCGGCGTAGTACTTGATATCTGCAAGATAGTTTTCATCATTACGATACTGTTGCCATGCCTGATTGACTTCCAGGATAAGCGGCATGAGCGTTTCGGCGACAAATCTTCCACCAAAAATCCCGAAGTGGCCGCTATCATCGGGCCCCGACCGGTATGAGTCTGTAATAGGTACTACTGGATTCATCAGTTGATATCAATGGTCTGAAGCAAAGTCGGCATTATACAATCTCTATCGGGCAAGACACGCCGAGATATCATCCCCTAACCCTTAAATAGAGGTTTTTCCACCTGTTGCGGCCCAGAATTTGGGCGGGCGGGGTGTCGGAATGGTGACGGATTGCCCGGAAGGGCCGGATTCGAGACACGAACGACGTGCATTTCCATGCCGGATCATGGTAGCGAAGCGTATTTCCGGCTTCGAGGCGGATTCCGGGCGAGCGCATCCGTTGCCGTTGCGGCAGGTTGCGGAAGAGCGGGGAGGTCAGGATGGAGAAATCAGGGCAGTCTGCAGTTCTGCAGGATCCATCGTGTTTCCTTGAGCAGTCCCAGGTCGGCAGGCCGGACCTTCAGGGTTCGCTGCAGGGCAGGCGTGCGCCACTGAAGTCGCTGCGACATTCCTTCAGGCGGTTCTCGGAACAGTCGGCACGCTGGTTGTACCACCGCACGATCTCATGGTCATCCCAGCCTTCCCGGTCCAGGTCGGTGGCCATCGTCCGGTAGATGTGTTGGTCATCCCGGGTACTTTCCTCATCAATCGAATACAGGTTCCGGTCCTGTATCTCGATCTCGACCTGCACGGGCTGATTCGGGTCTTTCGGTACGGGCTTTTCCACCACCTTCCTCTGCACCACCAGGCAGAAGGCCTCCGGGGTATCGCCCATGACATGCACGGTACGGGCAACGGATGCGGTTTCCGACAGGGACCCGTCTGCGAGCCGCAGCGGTTGCCACGCATCCTCGGGAATCGAGGCGATGGCGTCCTTGACAGTCCGATCGGCCTTGGCGCGGATCGCAAAACGTATTCCGTGCCGACGACAGAAGTTGATCA